>CAMVGO010000023.1 GCA_947167045.1 uncultured Clostridia bacterium | reverse complement strand
ATTGGCTGAGGATTCAAAGAAAAAGCCGTCCATAAGCAGGCATTGGGTGTACAGGGCACTCGCTTTTGCCGCTTTGGACTTCCTCATGATCGCTCTGAGTTTTGCCGCGGCCATTCTCATAAGGTTCGACTTCAGATTCTCTCAGATCGATCCCGAATATTTCAACAACGTATTAATGCTGGCACCGGTCAGCGCTTTGCTGATCATAATGCTGTTCGGTATCTTCAAGATGTACAGCAGCATATGGCGTTTTGCCTCGTTCTCCGAATTTGTGAGGATTGTGGAGGCGTGGATATGCTTCGCTGTCGTGGTCGGCATCTGCCTCCTCGTCAGTGACTTTTTTGCCGGAAAGAGACTGCTTCCGGTATCAGTGTGGATAATGGCGATCGTGTTCGGTTTTGTCACCACGACCGCACTCAGGTTCGGCTTCAGGTTCATAAACTTCATGAACAAGGACAGGTCCGTCACCAAAGACTGCAAGAACATCATGATCATCGGCGCGGGCGCCTGCGGAAAGGACGTCATCCACGAGATAGTCATGAGCCAGCATGTCGATGCCAGGGTCTGCTGCGCGATTGACGACAACCCCGTAAAGATAGGCAGGGAGATAGACGGAGTTCCGATCGTCGGCACCAGGAAAGACATCCCGAAGATGGCCGAAAAATATAACATCGACGAGATTATCTTTGCTATCCCGGATGCCCGCGGAATCGACCGCAAGGACATCCTCGCTATCTGCTCGACGACCGAATGCGAGGTCAGGATCATCCCGGGAATTTACCAGATGATCGACGGTTCTGTCACTGTAAACACTATCAGGAGCGTCCAGATCGAAGACCTTCTCGGCAGAGACCCCGTAAAGGCGAATATCGACAGCATCAGACAGTACATCACCGGTAAGACCGTCATGGTCACGGGTGGCGGCGGATCCATAGGTTCCGAACTCTGCAGGCAGATCGCCATGGCAAAGCCAAAGCTGCTCATCATTTTCGACATCTACGAGAACAACACATTCTGGATCGAGAAGGAACTCAGGGAGAAATACGGCGACAACCTTAATCTGGTCGCGCTGATAGGCTCTGTCAGGAATACCAACAGGGTACACTGGGTGCTCGAAAAATACCGCCCCGAGATAATCTTCCACGCGGCTGCACACAAGCACGTTCCGCTCATGGAAGGCTCGCCGAACGAAGCGATAAAAAACAATGTCGGCGGCACGTACAAGATGGCCCAGGCGGCAATAAAATACGGCGTTAAGCGTTTCGTTCTCATATCGACTGACAAGGCGGTCAACCCCACGAACATAATGGGCGCTTCCAAGAGGATCTGCGAGATGGTCATCCAGATGATGGACCGCAAGGCACAGGCGATGTTCGAAAACGGCGACATCGAAGTCAGGACCACGTTCTCAGCGGTCAGGTTCGGTAACGTACTGGGATCGAACGGCTCCGTATTAAAGATTTTCGAAAAGCAGATCGCAGCGGGCGGTCCCGTAACTGTTACGGATAAGCGCATCATACGTTACTTCATGACGATCCCCGAAGCCGTCATGCTCGTCATGGAATCAGGCGCGTATGCAAGAGGCGGCGAGATCTTCGTTCTCAACATGGGCGAGCCTGTCAAGATCGACGATGTCGCGCGCAAGATGATACAGCTCTCAGGCCTGACTCCCGATGTCGACATCAAGATCGTCTATACCGGTTTAAGACCCGGCGAGAAGCTCTATGAGGAGCGCCTTATGGACGAGGAAGGCTTGAGGGAGACCGATGAGAACAAGGATATCTCGATAGCCCAGCCTATCCCGATGGACGACGCGGAATTCGAGAAAGCTCTCATCGAACTTGACGCTGCCGCAAAATCCGAACGTGAAGACATAAGATACATCGTCGCGAAGATCGTAAAGACATACGATCCCGACAAGAAACCCGAGTAAAGAGCAAGGTCCGTAATATGCAGGAAAAGCGACTGAATCCGAAAAGATGGTTCATCCTTCCTAAGTGGGAGGAGCTTCCTTCCGATATGCGGACTGATGCCGTAAAGCCTTACTACGACGCGCTTTCAAAGCACAAGGCAGGTCTTTTCTTCAAGCGTGTTTTTGATGTCATCGCTTCGCTTTTGCTGATAATCCTTCTCGGCATTCCGATGCTCGTTATCGCCATCATCATCAAGTGCGATTCCAAAGGTCCGGTCTTCTTCAGACAGGAAAGGGCAGCCGCTTACGGCGTGGTATTTAGGATCCATAAGTTCAGGACCATGGTCAACAATGCCGAAAAGCAGGGGACCAGCGTCACCGTTGATAACGACGTGAGGATCACGAAGGCGGGCTCGAAATTAAGAAATCACAGACTCGACGAATTCCCTCAGGTCTTCGACGTTCTCGCAGGCAACATGAGCTTTGTCGGCACCAGACCCGAGGTCATGAAATACGTCAACAGATATACCGACGAGATGAAGGCCACGCTCCTCATGCCGGCCGGCATCACATCGATCGCGAGTATTGAATACAAAGACGAGGCCGAGCTCCTGGAAAAGGCCGAAGATGCCGATGAAGTCTATGTTAACGAGATTCTTCCCGACAAGATGAAATACAATCTGGATTCGGTCAGGAATTTTGGTTTCTTCAAGGATATCGGCGTCCTTTTCAAGACGGTTGGAGCTGTTTTCCGCGGGTGATATTTCTCCTTAAATTTTTTTATTCATAAGATTTCATACTTTGTTTATGAAATCGTCTTCGATGACTAACATTAATTTTCTATAATCGGGGTATGAAGATATGTGCTTTCGTCGGAGATATGTACAGGGACTACTCCGCGTCCATCATCAGAAGTATCGATGCCTTTGCCCGTGCGAAAGGGCATAGGGTTGATGTTTACGGAAACTGCTCCGTTCCCAGCAATAACCCTCTGCAGGTTATCGGATACAAGAGCATTCTTTCGCTGCCCCGCCTCAATGACTATGACGGCATAATTCTTTGTGCCGACACGGTCGATCAGGCAGGCCTTTCCAAGGACCTTATCGAAGAACTCCTGTCAAATCCCGATGTACCGCCCGTAGTATGCATCAGAGCCGAGATCAACGGTTTCTTTAACGTCGTTCCCGACAACAGGGCGATAATGCACGAGGTCGCGAAATATGTAATCTCCAAGTGCAAGTCCGGCGACATCGGTTTTGTCACCGGCAGAGACGACCTTCTCGACTCTGCGGAGAGAAGAGCAGGCTTCGAAGATGCCATGCGAGAAGCAGGATACGAAGTTTCCGAAGACATGGTCTTCCACGGCAACTACTGGATAACCCAGGGCCCCGAGCAGGCTGATTTCTTTACTAAGCCCGACGGCACGCTCCCTGAAGCGATAATCTGTTCGAACGACTACGAAGCCATTACTCTCATCGATGAACTGATCCAGCGGGGCTTCAACATTCCGGGCGATACCATCATCAGCGGCATCGATAACATTTCGGAAGCAGGAGATCACATTCCTTCGCTTACCACGATCGAGATCTCGGAAGAGACGCTTGTCAATGCTGCGATGGAACTGCTCGAAAAGATATACGCCAAGGAAAATCCCGACCTTTACGTTAATGTCTCGGGAAATATCGTAATCCGCGAGAGTACCGGTGACGATGATCCCGGCAGAGATGTCTTTAAGGTATTGAGAGATCTCAAGGTCGCCAAATCGAATTCCATTGAAGCCATGAGAGAATACGTTCTCGTAAGTACTGATTTCGAGGAGGCGCTGACGCGTGAAGCCGCAATCCAGGTTACTCTCGACTCACTTAAGAAAGCGTCCAGCATCAAGGAATGCTACATCTGCAGATACCGTGAAAATGACAGAGTCCTGAGCGGATATTTCGATGCTTCGGGCAATACATTTATCGAATTCCGGGAGTTCCCGAGCAACAGGCTCCTTCCTGAAGGTTTCCTGGAAGATAAGACCGGCACGATAATTTTTCTCCCGATCGCAAATAAGAACGTTGTTTACGGTTATGCGGCGCTGATAGTCGATACTAAGGAAAACGGCTTCATCAACGAGAAGATCGAGTTTATCCTCATGGAGACCGGCCAGGTAATAAACAAACTCGAACTCTATCAGAAATATTTCGGTATCGCCGACATCATGAGCCTTTATACTAAGGACTCGCTGACGGGCATACTCAACAGGCGCGGCTTTGAAAAAGAGATATCCAAGCTCTTCGACGATAACGGCAAGGCAGTTACCGATCTTGCCATCGTCTCCATCGACATGGACGGCCTCAAGTATATCAACGATACATTCGGCCACAACATTGGCGATGAAGCGATCAAGGAGACTTCCAAGTGTATCTACAACGCCTTGAAATCAAAGGAGTTCGTCGCCAGAATGGGCGGTGACGAGTTTGTGGCAGTCCTCATCATGACGGACGTCGGCAGGGTAGGCCAGTTCATCAGAAATGTCAGGAACAATCTCAAAGAGGTCAACAAGAAAGGCAAGTTTGAATTCGAACTGAGCTCGAGCATCGGCACCTGTGAACTGACAAAATGGAAGGATCTCATGGAGAGCATGAGTAAAGCCGACAAGGCCATGTATCTTGAGAAGAAGGCCAAGAAAAAGAACCGGACTTAAATGGACAGTACATAAAGTAATTTTGCTCATCATTACTTCAAAAAAGCTGTGGCTCCCGCTGCGGCTTTTTTGATGGGGGCTGCTTTATTTAGTCTTTGGTCAGCTTTTTTAGTTCCGGGGCGGTCCGCCGGTACCGGCTGAAGAACCACGATATCGTTTTTGTGGAAAAGTCTTAAAAAACGATATCAGCTGAAGAGCCACGATATCGTTTTTGTGGAAAAGTCTTAATAAACGATATCAGCCGACTTTGCAAAGTATCGTTTTTGGGAAAAAGACTTCAAAAACGATATCAGCTGAAGAACCACGATATCGTTTTCGGGAAAAAGACTTTGAAAACGATATCAGCTGACTTTGCAAGGTATTTTGGTATATTTTTGAGCTGGGATTCAAAGGCGATTATATCCCAACCCGTGAATTATTGCTTCCGCGGGATAATTTTCAAAAGAAAATTTATCCCAAACAATGTTTTTTCGCGCTTACGGGATAATTTTCAAAGGGATATTTATCCCAAACAATGGCTTTTCACGCTTCCGGGATAATTCTCAAAGGGATATTTATCCCAAACAATGGTTTTTCACGCTTCCGGGATAATTCTCAAAGAAAAATTTATCCCACGAAGCTGTTTTCAACAACTTTGGGATAATTCCTTATCATTCGACCGGGAGTCCCCAAGTATCCCGTTCAATTATCACTTTCACCAAAAGCCGTAATGAGCATGTCATATTTATTATTTATTATATTTTAAGGAATAATGGTAAAATGTAGTCTGTGATATACTCCATAAGTCCGTGTGGATGGAATACCGGCTGCACAACGGACTTGAACGTTGCGATGGGCATTACTGCTGAAGCGGCATGCTGCCAAATCGGAATACTGCCGCAAAGGCTTACAGCATATCACCGGCATAAGTAAGTACATGACACTGGGGGAATAAGAAGTGTACAAGAGAAATGCACAGGGGTGGTCAAAGCACTTGGACTTTATGGTGCTTGATATTATTGTGCTTCAGCTCTGCTATATGGTTGCTTTCTATCTGCGTCTGCAGGGATGGGTCTATTCCATGCACGAGTACAAGACCTTGGGTCTTTTGCTCTTTATCGCGGATGTTCTGGTCATAGTCGTAAACAATTCTCTGCATGACGTTATCAAGCGCGGATATTTGAGGGAGATCTTCGAGCATCTCAGGCACAGCGTATATGTGCTCGCCATCGTACTTGTCTATTTCTTCTCGTCCCAGTTGGGTGAGGTCTATTCAAGATACGTACTTGGTATCACCTTCGTTTTCTATCTGCTCTTCGGCTACTGTGCGAGGATCTTATGGAAGTGGATCCTTCGCCATACGAGCTTCAGAAGAGACAGGAACAACATGCTCGTTGTTGTTTCCGAGGCCAATGCTGACATGATCCTCAGCAGGCTCCTTAGTGACAAGCAGGCAGGATATTCCATCGTAGGCGTTGTCCTTCTCGAGACGACAAACCATAAGAGCATACACGGTATCCCTGTTGTAGCCGAGATGAGAAATGCCGCAAAGTACATCGCCGAGGAGTGGATCGATTCAGTCTACATCGATGCTCCGATCAACGACAAGAAGGTCGTAAAGCTCATGGACGCCTGTGCGGTCATGGCAGTTCCCACGCACTATCACGTTCCTTACATGACACGTTCCGGAGTCAAGAGATTCTCCGAGAAGATCGGCGGAACGACGGTGCTCACGACGGCGATCAATTATGCTACTCCGGTACAGACCCTTATCAAGAGGATCTTCGATATCTTCGCCGGAATCATCGGCAGTATCGCGGCTCTTCTGATAATGGCTATTGTCGGCCCCATCATAAAGATGCAGTCTCCCGGCCCGATCCTTTTCAAGCAGGAGAGAATCGGAAAGAACGGCAGACACATCAAGATCTATAAGATCCGTTCCATGAGAATGGACGCGGAGGATATGAAGAAGGAACTCATGGAAGAGAACCGCGTCAAGGACGGCATGATGTTCAAGATGGATTTCGACCCGAGGATCATCGGCAACAAGATCCTTCCCGACGGAACAAAGAAGACGGGTATCGGAGAGTTCATCAGAAAGACGAGCCTCGACGAGTTCCCTCAGTTCTTTAACGTCCTCATGGGTACGATGTCGACTGTCGGAACAAGACCTCCGACGCTCGACGAGTATGAGAAATATCACTTCCACCACCGTGCGAGAATGGCCGTTAAACCCGGCATCACTGGGATGTGGCAGGTATCGGGAAGATCCGAGATCACGGATTTCGAGGAAGTCGTTAAGCTCGATACCGAATATATCGCTAACTGGAGCCTTACGCTCGACCTGAAGATCATCTTTAAGACCATAGGTGTGCTCTTTACTCATAAAGGAGCTATGTGATGAGCGGAATCTTACCGGGAAATGCGAAAGCCGTTTTTATCATCGGTGCAAAGTGCATCGGTCAGTACGGCGGCTATGAGACATTCCTCGATAAGCTCACGGAGACCCATCAGAATGAGACTTCCATAAAGTATTTCATCGTCACCAAAGCCAACGGTGACGGCGCGATGGACGAGACAAAATTGAATGGTGTCAGCGGCATCGAAAAAGCAGAAGACGGAAGCGTAAAGTCTTTCGTATATCACAATGCAAACGTGGTTAAGATCAAGGTTCCGCAGATAGGTGCGGCACAGGCGATCGCATATGACATAAAGGCATTCAAGTGGTGCCTCAGATACATTAGCGAAAACAATATCAGGGATGCGATCGTTTATGTGCTCGCATGCCGCATCGGACCTTTTTTCGGCGGACTCGTAAAGAAGGCTCACAAGCTCGGTGCAAAGGTTTTCGTAAATCCTGACGGACACGAGTGGAAGAGGGCGAAATGGTCCGGCCCCGTTCGCAAGTACTGGAAGGAATCCGAGCGTCTCATGACAAAGCACGCCGATCTCATGGTCTGCGATTCTGTCAATATCGAAAAATACATCAGGGAAGAATACTCAGGCTACAGCCCGAAAACGACATTCATCGCATACGGCGCTGACCTTAAGAAGAGCACGCTCTCTGACGACGATCAGAAGTTTACAGAGTGGCTCGCATCTCATGGCCTTTCCAAAGATAACTACTATATGTGCTGCGGAAGGTTCGTTCCGGAGAACAGCTTTGAGATCATGATCCGTGAGTTCATGAGATCGAAGTCCACGAAGGATTTCGCCATCATCACGACCAAGAACGATTCTCTCCTTGAAGAGCTCGAGCAGAAGCTCCACTGGAGATCAGACAGCCGCATCAAATTTGTTGGTACCGTCTACGATCCCGAGCTCCTGAAGAAGATCAGGGAGAACGCATATGCAAACTTCCACGGCCATACAGTCGGTGGCACGAATCCCAGCCTTTTGGAGGCATTGGGAGCAACAGACTTAAACCTTCTGATCGATGTCGGATTCAACCGCGAAGTCGGTCAGGATGCCGCCCTTTATTGGGGAAGCGGTGAAGGCGAGCTCGCAAGGCTTATAGACGAGGCTGACCTGATGGACGGTAAGACAAGAGAAGCGTTTGGCAGCAAGGCCAAAGAGCGCATCAGGACTGCTTACAGCTGGCAGTTCATAGGCGACGAATATAAGAGAGTCTTCCTGGCATGAAGATACTGGCGGTTCACAATTTCCATAGAAAAGGTTCAGCCAGCGGAGACGATCAGGTCTTCAAGTCCGAGACTGCGCTCCTTGAATCCCACGGTAATACGGTGATCAGATACTCCGTATCAAACGACGAGTTCGATAACGCGGGCGCGGCAGGCAAGATCAAGGCGGTTTTCGGCATGCTCTGGTCAAAGAAGAACTACAATGCCGTGCAGGAGAAGATAAAAGAGACCAAGCCTGATGTCGTGCATGTTCACACATTCTTCCCGCTGCTCTCGCCCTCCGTGCTCTACGCGGCTAAGAGACTGGACGTTCCCGTTGTGGCAACGCTCCACGACACGAGATTCGTCTGCCCCTGCGCGACTTCATTAAGAGGCACTGAGCTCTGTAACGAATGCGGCGACGGACACTATATGCGCATGTGCAAGTACGGCTGCTTTAAGGGCTCAAAGGCTCAGAGCCTTATAGTGGCAAATATCTTCAACTATCACAGAAAGAAGAGGAGTTTCTACGATCAGATTGACAGATATATCTGCCTGAACGACAACCAGATAAGACTCCTCGAAGAAATCGGATTCGATAAGAACAAGATCACGAAGAAGTATAATTTCGTGCCCGACGCGGAGGCGAACGCAACGCCTGTCAAAGTCGAGGGAATACCTGACAGATATGTCGTCTTCTACGGCCGTATAGGCGAGGAGAAGGGCGTCAGGATCCTCATGAAGGCATGGGATAAGATAACTGACATTCCGCTCGTAGTTATGGGCGGAGGCCCTCTTGAGGATGAGTTCTCGAAATGGGCGGAAACGAAGGATAACGTTTACTATCTTGGTTACACGGAGCATAACAAGTGCCTGTCGATCGTTAAGGGCGCGGAGTTCGTCGTATTTCCTTCCATCTGGTATGAGGGATGCTCCATGGTCGAGATTGAGACCATGTCTTTGGGAAAGGCTCTGGTCGCTACAGACCTGGGCTTTTCGGAAGAAGCAGTAACCGAAGACTATAACGGCAGCAAGTTCAAGCTCGGATCCGTCGAAGGATTCATCGGAAAGATAAACGCCCTTTGGAACGATCCTGACAAATGCGGCAGCATGGGGCTTAACGCAAGGAAAGAATATGAGACCAAATATATGCCTGAAGACAATTACAGACAGCTGATGGCAATATATGAGAGCACGATAGGGAAATAAAGAATGGAAAAGATAGATGTTGTACTTACCTGGGTAGACGGAAACGATCCTGAATGGGTCGCTTCAAAAGCCGAGTGGGAGAGAAAGATAAAAGGCATCGACACGTCGAGCAACAGGTCGACGCATTACCGCGACTGGGATAATCTCCAGTATGTTTTCCGCGGAATAGACAAGTTCATGCCGTGGGTCGACAAGGTCCATTTCGTAACCGTGGGACATCTTCCTTCATGGCTCAACACGGATTGCCCGAAGCTTCACGTCGTAAAGCACACCGAGTTCATGCCTGAAGAATATCTTCCGACATTCAACTCAAGCGCTATTGAGATCAATATCCACAGGATCCCGGGTCTTTCCGAGCACTTCATCAACTTCAACGACGACATGTTCGTCATCCAGAAGACAGTGCCTGAGGACTTTTTCGAGAACGGGCTTCCGAAAGACATGGCGGTCTTATCACCGGCGCCTATATTCAGGGACGTTATCTGCGATGTCGAGACCAACAACATCGGAATAATCAACGACTATTTCACGGTCGGGGACGTCAAGAAGAACAAGAAGAAATGGTACACGTTAAAGTACGGCAAGTTCATGGTTAGGACCATGCTCTTCAGCAGGTTCTCGAGCATCCTCGGACTGTTTGAACCCCATATCCCTTTCTCTTACAATAAGTCTGTTTTCGAGGAAGTATGGGAAAAGGAATTTGAGGTTCTGGACAACACTTCAAAGAATAAGTTCAGGACAAGGGACGACGTCAGCGAGTGGCTCATGCGCCAGTGGCAGCTGATGTCCGGAAAGTTCGAGCCCAGACGCTGGGACTTCGGACTGTACATGCGCGGCTCCGACACGGAAGGCGTTTCTAACATCCTGAAGAATCCGGGCAAGACGCGCCTGGTATGCATCAACGATTCGACCCTCGTCGAAGATTACGACAGATGCAAGGAACTGGTAAACAAGGCTTTGGATGAACTTCTTCCTGAGAAGTCAATTTTCGAGAAGTAGGGCGTAAAGAAGATGGATTATCAGAAAGGTCTTGTGAGCATAGTGATCCCGGTATATAACGGCGAAAAATATCTGAGCAGATGTCTCGATTCGGTCATCGCCCAGACGTACTCACACATCGAGATAATCCTTGTTGATGACGGCTCGAAAGACGGGTCGCTCAATATCTGCATGAACTATGCTTCAAAAGATAACCGCATCTATGTAGAGACAAAGGAAAACACTGGTGTATCTGATACGAGAAACCTCGGCATGAGCAAAGCGATGGGCGAATTCATCGTATTCATCGACTGCGACGACTATGTCGTAAGCGGTTATGTCGAGCACCTCGTAACGCTCATGAAAGAAGGCATAGACTTAGGCATCTGCGGCTGGGTAAAGGAATCCGAGAAAGGGGAGACCAGGGGCAGATGCGTCGACATGGAGGAGACCTGCGGCGTCGACAGATGCCTTGAAGTTCTCGTCTCGCTCGGCGGCGTTCAGGGATATCCGATCTCGAAAATTTTCCGCACATCTCTGTTAAGAGAAAACGGGATCGTTTTTGATAAGGATATAGCCATTTTTGAAGATCTGCTCTTTTGCTGCGAATATACGAAGAAATGCAGAAAGATCAGCATAAACACCAAGTATGCTGACTACCATTACATCCTTCATCCCACCGGAAGCAGATATGCTTCCGTACATGCAAAGGAATTCAACAGGATCTGGATCACAGAAGTTTATTCACTCGAGAAACTTCTTTCCGTAGTGGGTGATTCAAAGGATGCAAGAAAGAGAGTCCGTGCAAGGATCGCTCTTTCGTCTTCTTTTTACATCAACCGTATGTTTGAGTGTAATTACGAAGATAAGCAGCTGCAAAAAGACCTTGTAAGCAAGATAAGAAAAAATCTTGGGCCGGCGATGTTCTCATCTGAAGGCGACGTGAAATGGACGATGCAGGCATTCTTATGCTCCATCTCTCCGGGATTGGAATATAAGGTTAAGTCGAAATTATAAATAACCGGACGGAAAGAAAACAGATGACAAGCGGAATAATTAAAAGGATAAGACCTGAGATGTGGGCAGCGGTGATAATCATCACGTTGTTCTATCTTTGTGAGTTCAGGTTTTTCTTCTTACTGCCATTACCCGATAAGATCTTTGCGGGAAGTACCAATAAGATGATGCTGGCCATGTTCAGCTTTGGATTCTTTATACTGTTCCTTCTCAAGAACAAAAAGCTTGGATTGGGATACTTCGGATGGCCTATTATTTTTGCGTTCCTGTCGGTTGCTGTATCGACGGTCCTTTCTAAGTTTGAGTTCGGTTTCTCGATAACCCAGGTGCTTTGGGGAATAATCCCTTACCTGATCCTTCTGTTATATTTTCCGGGACGCAAATACCTGGCTGACAAGGATACTATGGAATGTTTTATCGTGATCGGTGAGATCCTTGCGATTCTCATGTCTGCGATCTTTATCCTGCAGTATATCCTGTATACGGGTTCTGAATCCACATTCTTAAAACTTCCCGGCATGATCTCCGATGTCAGCATCAGACATCCTGAATGGGGTCTTCGAGTAAGGAACGTATTTGACGGATTATTCCGTGTGTTCGGACTCATCATTGCCGACAGGATAATCGTAAAGAGGTTCAGAGGATGCTGGCTCGACATCATTTCGTATTTTGCTATCGTTCTTGCCGTTCTCATGATCGATCAGTCCAGAGCATATCTCGTAACGTTGATGTTCTCTTCGATCGCAATTCTGATATACCGTTCAATAAAGAAAGTGACTGTTGCAAAGCTCCTCATCGGAACAGGCGCGATAGCAGTCGGCGTTGTGGCGATAATCGTAAAGATGTCTTCGATATTTGTTTCGATTGCGGAGAAAGCCGGTTCCTGGATGGCGAGAGTTAACGCTGCAAGCCACTATATCGATGTCGGTCTGGATCACTTCTTTTTCGGTATAGGCATGGCTGACCATGAATCAAACCGCGAGGTCGCAAATTACGTGCGCGGTATTTCAGGCATCTATTATCCTGACGATGTCGGACTCATCGGACTTTTCGCACTGCTCGGAATAACGGGTCTTATCGTATATGTCGTCATTATGGTAAGGGTCATCAAGTGCTTCCTTTACGCAAAGCAGGATCAAGCTCTTCTTTTCGGACTGGTCATCTCAATGATAATGTCATCAATCATCACCACATATTTCGACAGAACAAGATTACTGGCATTGGTACTTACCGCTATTGTATGCGATATAAACAGATGCCAACGGTGGAAAGAAAATGAACTCGATAATACTAACTGATTATAAGAACATAGCCAGAACGCTTGATATGTGCGTAAGGTTCAATAATAAGATCAATGAACCGATAGCATATATCATTGTCGATAACAGCGCGGAAGAATTCGGAAGAAAGTATCTTTACGACAATTCCATCGAATATACGCCCGGTGCGTTCGGCAGCAAACTGGTATACACATTCACTTATGAAGGCATTGATTTTGTTCTTATCGATAATGCCGCAAATGCGGGTTATGCGATCGGCAATAACGTCGGTGCGTCATATGCCAGAGAGAAGTTTAAGAGCGAGTTTTATATCTTTTCAAACAGCGATCTGGATTTCCCCGAAGAGATCGATCTGGGTCTTGTTTCCGGTGCGATACATGAGCATCCCGAGATCGGCATTATCGGACCCAATGTTCTTTATATGGGTCAGAAGAGGCAGAACCCCAGAAAGTTCAGAGGGATATGGTCTCAGATGATCGCCGGAGATTTCAACTCGAGATGGTTCCACTGCAAATTCAACGATAAGCTCAACTGCCTGGATCCAGATCCGAAGGAAGGCAATACGGATTGGGTTACGGGATGCTTCCTGATCGCGGCGGCTGATAAGTTCCATGAAGTTGGATGTTTCGACGAGAATACGTTCCTTTATGCAGAAGAGATGATCATAAGCAAGAGGATGCTCGCCAAGGGATATACGACGTACTATCTGCCTCAGATGACGATCGTCCACAATCACCAGGGCGTCGATAACAGGAAGATGCGTAAGATACTTCATAAATCCATGAAGTATTATTACAAAAGATACGAGAAGACCAACTTTTTCCTTCTGGGACTGTCCGATGTATCATTCGGCATCACGGAATTCGGATATTACATCTTCCACGATCTTATTAAAGTGAAACTGTTAAAGAAAGGCTGAATAAATGGAAGGTAAGACTGTAAAGTCGGTAAAGCTCAACGCCGTGTTAAACGGTATCAAGGAAGTCATGGCGATCCTTTTCCCCATGATCACTTTTCCTTATGCATTAAAGACATTGGGCGTTGATAATTACGGTATCTATACTTTCAGCGCATCGATCATAAGTTATATCTCGTATCTTGCCGCAGCGGGCATTCTCCGCTATGCGGTAAGGGAGAGCGCCAGGGTAAGGGATGACAAGCTCAAGTGCCAGAAGCTCGTAAACGAACTCTTCACGATCAATGTGATCACGACCGTTTTTGCGTTTGTGGTACTTGCGCTGTTAGTCCTCTTTTGGACTAAACTCCATTTCTATGCGCCGGTAATCTTCATGCTGAGCCTGCAGGTCATCTTTACGACCTTCGGTGCGGACTGGATCAACACAGCTTTTGAGGATTATCTTTTCGTTACGATAAGATACATCGTCTGCCAGTCTTTGGCAGTCGTTCTACTGTTCATTATAGTCAGGGATCCTGATGATGTTGTCGCTTATGCGTTCGTATCGTCATTCGGATTCATCGTTCCGAACATCATAAACAGATTCCACATCAAAAAGAGCTATGGTATCTCACCCAGGATAGTCATCAACGACGAGCTGAAAAAGCACATCAAGTCGATCGCTTATCTTTTTGCATGCACGATCGGTACGTTCATCTATATCAACTCAGACGTAACAGTTCTGGGTATTTTCTTTGATAATGATGTAGTCGGTTACTACGGAGTTTCGGTCAAGTTCTATATGCTCATAAAGCAGGTAGTGGCTGCGGCTTTCCTCGTGCTCATACCCAGGATTTCCCATGAGATCGCAAAGGACGGAAAAAAGTCACAGGCGCATCTTGAGAAAGTGCTGCACTTTACGATAATTGCCGCAGTTCCTGCTGCCATAGGTCTTGTCATGATTAGAAAGAATCTTATCCTTGTTTTCTCAAAGCCTGAATACATGAGGGCGGAGTCATCGCTCATGATCCTGGCGTTTGCTCTTATTCCGGCGCTCCTCGCGAATTTCTTCATCAACATAGTCATGATCCCGCTCCGTATGGAAAAGCAGGTCATGATCGCAACGATCATAAGTGCGGCGGTAAACCTTATCCTGAACATCATATTTATCCCGTTTTTCGCAGAGAATGCCGCTGCTGTTACGACACTTATAGCAGAAACGCTGATGGTGGCACTCGGCTGGTTCTGGACGAGAGACAAACACTACAAAGGATTATTGAAACCGATCGGTGTCAGTGCATTGGGCGGTGCAGGTATTTTCGGGATCTGCTATTGGATCAACAACGCAATAAGCGGTGCAGTGCTCGGGTTGATAATTTCCGTGGCACTCTGTATCGTATATTACCTGTTGATCTTGTTTGTATTTTACAGAAAAGAAGTTATCGAAATAATTAAGAACAAAGGAAAGAAAAAATGAGTCGGGTTTATAACACAGGCGAGACAGACGAAAGCTTAAAGGCTGAATATAATCCTGAAGGCAGCGACCTTCGCAGGGCACAGCTCAGGATGCTCGAGATGCTCGAGTTCCTTGACAGGATATGCAGGGAAAACAAGATAGAGTATTTCATCGGAGACGGTACTATCTTAGGTGCCGTAAGACACGGCGGATACATCCCCTGGGATGACGATATCGATGTTTTTCTGTCTGCACGTGACATCAACAGACTTGCCAAGATCGTTAATGCGGGCGATTACGATTTTGTTGTCCAGACACACAAGAATGACAAGGGCTTTGTCAGACAGTGTGCAGTATTACGTGATCTTAAGTCCGAATATATCAAGGATGAATATGTCCACAATCAGAGAAAATACAGAGGCCTTCAGATAGATCTTTTCCAATACGGATTTGGTGTCAGCAAGAGCTTAAAGCACATTATCCATAAGATCACCTGGCGCAATGAGAATATGTATCTCGGAAAGAATAATTTCATGTCTTCGTTCACTTACGGATTGTGCCGGTATTTCCTTATTCCGTTATTTAAGTTCATAAGCCTTTTCAAAGGAAAGAAAGTGCTTACCGAAGGTTACGAAGCCTGCTGGTGGCATCATGAGATCCCTTCAGATTGCGTTTTCCCTTTGAAGAGCATTCAATTCGAAGGCCTTACCGTTATGGGTCCGAACAATCCGGAAGAAGTATGTAAGGCCATATACGGCAATTACACCGATCTCCCGCCTAAGGATAAGAGAGACCAGCACTCCATCGAGAAGATTGCATATTACGATGAGAGAAGAGCATAAAAGAGCAGGAGAGATAACATGAAGATTTTCGTTACAGGCGTATGCGGACAACTGGGACACGATGTCGTAAACAACGCAGTTGCAAGAGAAATAGAAGCAGTCGGATCAGATATCCAGCCCGTTTATTCAGGCGTTGCGGACGGCAGTGCGGTAACCGCGGCACCTTATGTCCAGCTCGACATAACAGATAAGGATGCGGTAAAAGCCGCAATAGAAGAGATAAGGCCCGATGCAATAATCCACTGCGCCGCATGGACTGCCGTTGATGCAGCTGAAGATGAGGAGAACAGGGAAAAGGTTCACAAGATCAATGCAGAGGGAACCCGCTATATTGCGGAAGCTGCCAAAGAGATCGACTGCAAGATGCTCTATATCTCCACGGACTATGTTTTCGACGGGCAGGGAGAACGTCCCTGGGAACCCGATGATAAGTGCTATGCTCCGCTCAACGTATACGGTCAGAGCAAGCTCGACGGAGAACTTGCGGTATCAACGACTCTGGAAAAGTTTTTCATCGTCCGTATAGCCTGGGTTTTCGGTCTTAACGGCAAGAACTTCATAAAGACCATGATCAACGTCGGCAAGACTCACGACACGGTAAGAGTCGTAAACGACCAGATCGGCACGCCCACATACACGCTCGATCTTTCGAGGCTCCTTGTGGACATGATAGAGACCGACAGGTACGGTTACTACCACGCGACAAATGAGGGCGGCTACATCTCATGGTACGATTTCTGTGTTGAGTTCTATAAGCAGTACGGGCTTGCCACAAATGTAATCCCCGTAACTACTGCAGAGTACGGCCTGTCCAAGGCGGCAAGACCGTTCAATTCAAGACTCGATAAATCAAAGCTCGCGGAAAGCGGCTTCACACCTTTGCCGGACTGGAAAGACGCGGTAAAGAGATATTTGCAGGAGGCAGAATTATAATGGCATTCACATTCGAGAAAACAAGACTTCCGGGAGTAATAATCATCCAGCCCCAGGTGTTCGGCGACAGCAGGGGATACTTCATGGAGACATACAAGAAGGGCGATTATGCCGCTGCAGGCATCGACAAGGAGTTCGTCCAGGATAACGAGAGCTCTTCCACAAAGGGCGTTTTGAGAGGACTTCATTTCCAGAAGGACCACACGCAGGGCAAGCTCGTAAGAGTAACCCACGGTGAGGTCTTTGACGTCGCTGTCGACGTAAGACCGGGTTCCGAGACTTTTGGCCAGTGGGTTGGCGTAACGCTCAGTTCCGAGAAGAAGAACATGTTCTATATCCCTGAAGGTTTCGCGCACGGATTCCTCGTGCTTTCGGACACTGCGGAGTTCGTCTATAAGTGCACTGACGTATACGATCCGAAGTCAGAGGGCGGCATTCCTTGGAATGACGCGTCGATTAATGTAGAATGGCCGAAACTCGACTGTGAATACAAGACGAGCGAAAAAGACGAGAAGCACGAATCGTTCAAGGATCAGGATTTCTCCTGGGCTGCCAAGTGGCTCTGACGATCGTTTAGGAGTGGGAATAAATGAGGGTTATTTCTTGCACAAGTTATTACGGCACCGGATCTTCAGCCGTTACGAACTTCTTCTCGGAGTTCGATAACGTCTTTTCACTCGGTGAATACGAATACCGTTTCCTGCACGATCCTGACGGGATCGCGGATCTGGAATACAACGTAGTAGAGAATAACAACAGACATAACACGAGTGACGCGATAAAGAGATATATAAGATTCGCCGCCACACAGAAGAAACTGGGCTACGGCGGATACGACATCTTCGAAGACGAATTCGAAAAGGCAACTGAGGAATTCATCGATGACATTACCGAACTCAAGGCAAAGACATGGTGGAACAAGGACCGTTTAGACCGCGGCCAGTTGTTCTGCTTTATCGACCGTGTCTATTCGTTCTTCAAGAGACTCTTTAAGAACGAGCTCAAGACAGAGATCCGATATTCGCTTCTTACAGACCGCGAACTTGCTTACTATTCCGCAGTTGACGAAGAAACCTTCCTCAAGGCCGTAAGGAAATACGTCGACAGGCTGCTTTCTTTTGCCAACAAGAACAAGCTTCCTTATGTCATGGTAGACCAGATGGTCCCGCCGACTAACACGAAGCGTTTCTTAAGATATTTCGACGACTGCAAGATAATCGCTACGGAAAGAGATCCCAGAGACATCTTCCTTCTCGAGAAATACGAGTGGAAGTGGGGCGTGCTTCCCGTCAAGGATGTAAAGGAATACGTCGAGTGGTTTAAGATCACGAGAAAGTACAGTCATCCTGTCGATGAAGACCACAGCAGGGTATTGAGGATCAATTTCGAGGACATGATCTACAAGTACGATGAGACCAAGCAGATACTCTGCGACTTTGCAGGAATAGATGCATCTCATCACGTTAATCCGAAGACGATCTTCGATCCTTCCAGATCGATCAAAAACACAAATCTCGTCAGCCGTTATCCCGGCTGCGAAGAAGACATCAGATACATAGAATCTGAACTGAAAGAATACTTATACGACTTTGACGCATTTGCAAAGAACGGAGGTTAATCAAATGAAGGGAATCATTTTGGCAGGCGGTTCAGGCACAAGGCTCTACCCGCTCACGAAGGTAACATCCAAGCAGCTCCTTCCGATCTACGACAAGCCCATGATCTACTATCCCTTGTCCACACTCATGCTGGCGGGAATAAAAGAGATCCTCATAATAAGCACACCCGTCGATACTCCAAGATTTGAAGCGCTCCTGGGTGACGGATCACAGTTCGGCATCTCTTTGTCTTATAAGGTTCAGCCCAGTCCTGACGGACTTGCACAGGCTTTCACATTAGGCGAGGAATTCCTTGCTGGCGAAGCAGGCGCAATGGTATTGGGTGACAACATCTTCTACGGCAACGGTTTCAGGACTATGCTCAAGGCCGCTGTTGCAAATGCTGAAGCCGGAAGAGCAACTGTATTCGGCTATTACGTTCCCGATCCGGAGAGATTCGGTGTTGTTGAGTTCGATGAGAACGGCAAGGCTCTGAGTATTGAGGAAAAGCCTGCAGTCCCCAAGTCAAACTATGCTGTCACAGGCCTTTATTTCTATCCTGCAGGCGTAAGCGACATGGCAAAGCAGGTTAAGCCTTCTGCAAGAGGCGAATACGAGATTACGACTCTTAACGACATGTATCTCAGTGACGGCCTTTTAGATGTCCAGCTCTTGGGCAGAGGATTCGCATGGCTCGACACCGGCACGATGCAGAGTCTTCTCCAGGCAGCAGAGTTTGTCGAGATGGTCCAGAACCGTCAGGGCATCACGATCAGTGCACCCGAAGAGATCGCATACATCAACGGCTTTATCGACAAGGACAAGCTCATGGAATCCGCAAAGGCATACGGCAAAAGCCCCTATGGTGAGCACCTGAGAGCTGTGGCTGAAGGTAAAGTTAAGTATTGATATAAAAGAATAAGTTATTGCAAAAGAGTTGCGGCATTGTCGCAACTCTTTTGTTAATAGACAGATATGAATAAAAATTCGGCAAAGATTCGGCTATGCCGCATTTTTGCAAGATTTTTATGATTTAATGTGCGAAAAATACGGCAAATGATTCGGCACGGCCTTATCTTTGCCGAATAAAATGAGGGCAGATAGCACCTGCAGGCTTCTCCGTCAAGGCATCGGCTTCGCCTTGCCTCCGGCAGCCTTGACCGATCGCCTTTGCAGGTGCAGTTTTGTGGTCAAGAGTTGGGTTACCCCAACTCTCATCTTACGATGCATGTTGCAAGAAAATTGAGACTAGTCTCACGACCTTCGTATAGTCTCAATTTTCGGCCCTTTTTCTTCATTTGGAGCAAATAGTCCACACAAACAATAATCAGGTTCGTATAATGAAATCCCAATCTTAGGAAAGGAGTTTTATATATGAAAGATATTGTTTTTCCTATGAAGGTTCATGCAGTAAAACTTGAATACAGAAGACTTAAACTTCAGGAACTGCCTCATGGGTATTTCTGTGTAAAGAAAGGAACAAATAAGGTCGTTATTACTTATGATCCTGATGAGGAAAGGTACACATCCAGACGTCCACGAATACTAAGTGTTTCTTCTAAGCTCGGACAGAAGTATGTAGATGGCATTAACAGTTATTTTAAACTCAAAGCTGAATATGACATGCTTCTGCAAGAATGGAACTCAAAATATAAATTTGCTCCGCCTAAAGTAAACTTTCCTATAGTACAGTTCTTTGATCCGCATAAAATGAATAATGCATATTTTCAAAGCCGTCAGGACAAATGCGGATCCTATGTTCCAAAAACACCGACAGTCAGTGAACATGGTGATCTGAAGTCGAAGAATGAACAGATGACTGCTGACTTGTTGAAGCTGATGGATATACCGTTTAAATATGAAACCGAGTTATATCTTCCTTCAATAGAGGAAACTATCGATCCTGATTATCTCGTAAATTTCTATGAGATCGACAGATGTTCTTATGTCGAGATATTGGGGATGAGTGAGAAGATCGATTATTCGATAAAGACCGCAACCAAGATACTCGGGTTCTCTAAAGAACGATACAGACCGGGCCGTGAAGTAATATATATAATCCTATATGATAAAAAGAACTTCGATGCTGATTATGTCATAAGTCAGATATTGTCTGCTTTTGATGACATGATCCCTGATAGTGCATTGATCTGGGACAGCAAATCACAGGCTGTATGAGCTGTATGTGTTAAGATATATCGCTATTTGTGCTTGCTTGTTTATTGTCATTTCCCTATAATTTTTATGTTAAATTAATTTGAGGGCTGAGGTGACAATATGTTGAAGTTCGTTGCACTCTTGTTTGCTGTTCTTATTCCTCTCGGTAATATCTTTACGTTGAATGTTCCAGGGACATTGAAAGATAAAGAAGACTATGAAACCCCAGAGATCGGCGGGAAAACCACGGCAACTGATGACAGGATCCATTATCTTAAACTGTATGATGAGGATACTAAAAATTGCGATGCTATCGTTATCGAGAGTAACGGACATTTCGGGTTGGTTGATGCCGCATATGATAATAATGATGAAGATGGTGAAAGTATTCCAGAGTCTGAAACCGGAGTAGCAGTAAGACAGTATCTGTTGGATTTAGGTGTCAAACACCTGGATTTTGTAATTGCAACACATTCCCATTCTGATCATATCGGTGGTATGCCGGTGATCGCTGATAGTTCTGATGGTCATAAACTGGTTGATAATAATACAGTGTATTTTTATAAAGAATACACACCTATTCAGATGGAAGATGTTGTTGAAGACTGGAATAATGCGGATTGCTGTTCTAATGCAACACAAGCTATGTATAATGCCGGTGCCAAACTCTTTGATGTCAGCAAAGTTTCTTCTGCTGATCTGGATGATTATACAACCAATAGTATTAGTGGCTATATTTTTACAAATAATGCTGAATTGGATGTTGATCCCAAATTGAAGAATTACATAAGCTTTAAATTTGAATCGTTTGATATATATCTTTTTAATCTTTATTGCATATCAGGAATCAGTGAAAATTCGAATTCCATTGTTACATATTTAGAGAAGGAAACGGTTGGAACGGCACTTTTAGGTGATTTAGATGTTACTTATGATGCTGAAAATAAGATCGGTGAAGTATTAAAGGATAAAGCGCAAAACAATTTAAAGGTCGTTAAGATAGCTCATCACGGATCTTCCAATGCGACGAGCAAGCGTTTGATAGATACGCTGGACCCTGAGTATGCAGTCATTCAAGCTTCTGACTTTGATACTGAGAAGTATCCGAAGCATTCTGCTGCATTCTGTTTATACATGAAAGAAAATAATAAAACTGTATACTACACCAAAGATTCTGCTGGTAAAGCGATTGTTCAGGTAATAGATGACAACGGGAAAATATCATTTGTTGATGCAAAAGAAGATGGAAAGAGTCTGTCTTTTAAAGATAATACCAAGACCATGGATATAAAGATTGAGAAAAATTGTTTTGTGTCCTGGTATGATGCAATGGATTGCTTTGCACCGGATAATATCTTTATTAGTAAAAAATATGTATTTATTAATGACGAAGGTCATTTGGCAAAAGGTTGGGTAGATTGGAAAGGAAAGAAGTATTACTTAGGTGATGATTATCTAATGCTTACTTCCTGGAATAAGATCGATGGCAAATTGTATTTCTTAAAACCTGACGGGTCCAGAGCAAATAATGAGTACTGTGATGGGTATTGGTTAAATCCTGACGGCACATGGACTTATGAAGCAAGAGCCAGTTGGAAGCAGGATCCTTATGGATGGTACTATCAGGATACTTCAGGCTGGTATGCGAAGGATCAGTGGTTGTATATAGATAATTATTGGTATTACTTTAATAATGATGGCTACAGGGTAACCGGGTGGCAAAAAATAGATGGTGTTTGGTATTTCTTCTATTCTGATGGTTCTATGGCATCTGAAGAATATGTTAATGGTTATAAGCTTGAATATAGTGGAAAATGGGTAAATCAAACTAAAGCCAGTTGGAAAAAGGATTCAAAGGGCTGGCGATATCTGCAGTCTGACGGTACGTATGCAAAAGAAAAGTATCTTTGGATAGATGATGAGCAGTATTACTTTGATGATGAAGGTTATATGGCAACCGGATGGAAAAAAATCAATAATGAGTACTATTTCTTCGGAGATAATGGCTCTATGGCTATCAGTGAATTCTGCGAAGGTTATTGGCTGTCTTTCGATGGTAAATGGTCATATAAACCTCAATCGGAATGGTTAGAGAACAGCAAAGGCCGTTACTATCAGAATCAGATCGGCTGGTATCCTGCTAATCAGGTCTTGTGGATCGATGGAGAGTTGTATCATTTCTCGTCTTCCGGTTATATGGATACTGGATGGCAGAAAGCGGATGGAAAATGGTATTACTGTTTGTCTGATGGTAAAGCAGTTACCGGATGGAAAAAGATCGATGGCAGCTGGTTTTACTTCTATGATGACTGTGTTATGGCAACCGGTTGGAACCAAATAGATGGAAAGACATATTACTTAAGACCCGGCGGTTCCATGGCTTCAAAAGAGTACATTAACGGATACTGGTTGAACAGTGACGGTACATGGACTTATAAAGATAGAGCAAGTTGGAAGCAGGATGATAAAGGATGGTACTATAAGGATACGTCAGGTTGGTATGCAAAGAACCAGACGTTGCGGATAGACGGTAAGGATTATACATTCGATAAGGAAGGTTATTTAGTAGAATAATTAATTGGGGCCTGAGTTATGAGAACAACTCAGGCCTCTTGCTTTTGGTCTAAGTAAGACATTAATAGCAGGTTGACTTATTAATTACTATATAATCTTTTGACTCATCGTAAGATGAGAGTTGGGGTAACCCAACTCTTGACCACAAAACAGCACCTGCTAAGGCGATCGGTCAAGGCTGCCGAAGGCAAGGCGGAGCCGGTGCCTTGATGGAGAGCCTGCAGGTGCAATCTGGCTTTATTTTATTCGGCAATAATGCGGCTGTGCCGATATGTTTGCCGCATTTTTCGAGCTATAAATTGGAAAAATCTTGCAAAAATGCGGTATAGCCGAATCTTTGCCGAATTATCTCTTCTTAATTGTGACGTGTACCCGTTTGATTTTGTCAAATTTCATGCTTGACAGTATTTACATTTAGTGTTTTCATATGTTCAGGTCTGAAAAGACCTAATTTTTTGACAGTCCTGTTCACGAAAACAGAAAGGAGTGATGTTTATGAACATACAGGAAGCAGATGTTTTGCGAACATTGTTCAAAAAGCCTTTCGTAAACCAGCGTGTATTGTCTGATGTTACAGGACATTCACTCGGTGTCATAAACAGATCGATCAAGAACCTCACGGCTGAGGGCTATTTAGATAATAATGTAAGATTAACAAAGAAGGCTGAAGCTGAGATCTTCGACAGATCTCCCAAGAATGCCATCATCCTTGCTGCCGGATTCGGTATGCGTATGGTTCCCATAAACCTTTCGACACCTAAGGGGTTACTCGAAGTAAACGGCGAGAAGCTCATCGAGCGTCTTATCAGACAGCTTCATGAGGCTGGGATAAAGGATATCACCGTAGTAGTCGGATTCATGAAGGAAAGCTTCGAATACCTTATCGACGATTTCGGCGTAGATCTCGTTATCAACAGAGATTATGCTGCCAGGAACAATCTTCATACACTGAACCTTGTTGCTGACAGGATCCATAACACATACATTGTTCCCAGCGATCTTTGGTGCAGGGATAATCCTTTCGACAGCGTTGAGCTCTATTCCTGGTATATGGTAAGCGACCTTATCGAGGAAGAAAGCAGCGTAAGAGTCAACAGGAAGATGGAGCTCGTTTCCGTTGGAAAGAAGGAAGATGGTAACCAGATGGTAGGCATCTCTTATCTTCTCGAACCTGAGTCAGGCATCGTAAGAGAAGGCCTCAGGGATTTTGATGACGAGGATCACGTTGATGATTTCTGGGAAACGACTCTCATCAAGAAGGACCGCATGATCGTTCAGTCCAGAGTCGTAAGCTGCGAAGAAGTGATCGAGATCAACACATATGAGCAGCTCAGGGATTTCGATTCAAATTCCAATCATCTCAAGTCCGATGCTATCAGCGTTATCACTGAGATCTTCGGATGCAAAGAGAAAGATATCGTTGATATCAATGTGCTGAAGAAGGGCATGACAAACAGGTCATTCCTGTTCACCGTTAAGGGCAAGAAGTACATAATGAGAATACCGGGTGAGGGCACGGACCAGCTCATCAACCGCAAGCAGGAGGCTGAGGTTTTTGCAAAGATCTCAGGTCTCGGTCTTTGCGACGATCCGGTATATATCAATCCCGAGAACGGATATAAGATCACGAAGTTCCTCGATAACGTACGCGTATGCGACTGTGAGAATGACGACGATCTCAAGCTCTGCATGGCAAAGCTCCGTGAGTTCCACGAGATGAACATCCAGGTATCGCACACATTCGACATCTTTGGTCAGATGGATTTCTATGAATCTTTGTGGGAAGGAACACCTTCAGTTTTCCAAGATTATGAGGAGACGAAAAAGCACGTTCTGTCGCTTAAGGAATTCGTTGACGGACTGGATAAGAATTGGTGCCTCACACATATCGATGCTGTTCCGGATAACTTCCTTTTCTATACACCTGAAGGTGAGACTGAAGAAAAGCTCCAGCTTACTGACTGGGAATATTCAGGAATGCAGGATCCGCACGTAGATATTGCGATGTTCTGCATCTACAGCCTTTACAGCAAACAGCAGTGCGATCATCTGATCGACATCTATTTCGATAACAAGTGCGACAACACCACAAGAGCAAAGATATACTGTTACATCTCGATGTGCGGTTTCTTATGGTCGAACTGGTGTGAGTTCAAGCGCAAGCTCGGAGTAGAGTTTGGCGAATACAGCCTCCGCCAGTACAGATTCGCGAAGGATTACTACAGGTTCGCGAAAGAACTCATTGATGGGAGGCCTGAAGGTGTCTGAAGTAACGCATACAGTAAGACGCGCCGTGATAATGGCAGCAGGTATGGGCAACAGGATGCACCCACTGACGCTTACCACGCCCAAGCCGCTCGTAAAGGTAAACGGTATCCGCATGATTGATTCCGTCGTTGACGGTCTCAAGGCCAACGGCATCAACGAGATATATGTGGTCGTAGGTTATCTCAAGGAGCAGTTCTACGACTGGGCAAAGGATAAGGATGGCGTAACGGTCATCGAGAACCCTTATTTCGATACATGCAACAACATCAGTTCTTTATATGCGGCCAGAGAGCATTTAGAGGACAGCATCATATTGGACGGCGACCAGATAATCAACAAGACAAAGATCCTGGATCCTCATTTCACGCTTTCCGGATATAACGCAATCTGGTGTGAAGGTGAGACGGACGAGTGGCTGATGCAGGTCGAAGACGGCATAGTCAAGTCCTGCTCGAGAACCGGCGGATCACACGGATGGCAGCTCTTCAGCGTTTCGAGATGGAGCAGTGAAGACGGCCGTACGCTGAAAGAACTTCTGGAACTTGAGTTCGAGAAGAATCAAAGAAAAGACGTTTACTGGGACGATATCCCGATGTTCCTTCACCCCGACAGGTTCAAGCTCGGAATAAGGATAATGAACAGCGAAGATATCATGGAAATAGACAGTTTGGAAGAACTGCAGAAGATCGATTCAAATTATTTGAAAATAAATAATTGAAGTTAAAGGAGTGTTGTTATGGCAACAAATGACGTAAGTAAGACAGTCAGTAAAAGGAAGATAGACCCTTTTACAACATTCGTGCCTTTCGGATGCATTCTTATTCTTTGTGCGTATTTCATTCTCGCACCTGAGAATTCGACTGCTACGCTTGAGGTGATCAGAAGCTTCCTCGGCGATAAGTGCGGTGTTTACTATCTCATAGTCGGTTTGGGATTCTTCCTCGTTTCTTTATGGCTCGCATTCTCCAAGATCGGAAACATCACGATCGGCAAGCCCGGCGAAAAGCCTAAGTACGGGTTCTTCTCCTGGGGTGCGATGGTGTTCACCTGCGGTCTTGCATCAGATATCCTTTTCTATTCGTTCTGCGAATGGATCTACTACTATGAAGATGCACATGTTATCGGACTCGGCGACATCAACGAATGGGCTCCGACATATCCTCTTTATCACTGGTCACTGATACCGTGGAGCTTCTATGCAGTTCTCGCAGCTGCCTTCGGATTCATGCTCCATGTAAGAGGCTGCCACAAGCAGAAGTATTCAGAGTCCTGCAGACCTTTGCTCGGTAAGCACACAGACGGTCCTTTGGGCAAGGTCATCGACATCCTCGCAGTTATCGCTCTCATCGCTGGTACTGCTACCACATTCTCCATCGCCACACCTCTGCTCTCAAGCGTTCTTACAGACCTCTTCGGTCTTGCCGCTTCAAAGTATGTTTCCATCGGCATCCTCGTTGTCGTATGCGGTATCTACACAACATCAGTAATGAACGGTCTTAAGGGCGTAAACATGCTCTCCAAGATCTGCATGATCCTCTTCGGTTTCCTCCTCGCTTTCGTATTCATCCTCGGCGGTGAGGCAAGGTTCTCCATTGAGACAGGTGTTACATCTTTAGGTAACATGACACAGAACTTCTTCACGCTCTCCACATGGACAGACGCAACAAGAACCGAAGCAGGCTTTGCACAGAACTGGACGATCTTCTACTGGGCATACTGGATGGTATGGTGCGTTGCAGCGCCTTTCTTCATGGGCATGATCTCTAGAGGCAGAACGATCAAGCAGGTCATCATGGGGTCTTACATCTTCGGTACTGCAAGCACGCTCATCTCGTTCATCGTACTCGGAAACTTCGGTCTCGGCATGAAGGTACACGGCAAGTTCGATGCAGTTGCACAGTATCACGCTAACGGCGACGACCTCTATCAGACGATCATCGACATCATCCACCAGCTGCCTTTGGCTCCCGTATTCCTCGTTGTTCTCGCTCTCGCAATGTTCGCTTTCTATGCAACATCTTTCGACAGCATCACGATGGTAGCTTCCAACTACAGCTACAAGAACATTGAAGGTGACGAGATGGCAAGCAAGAAGATGAAGCTCTTCTGGGCAATCCTCCTCATCCTGCTTCCTATCGCTCTCATCTTCTCCGAAGGTACTATGGCTAACCTCCAGACGGTATCCATCATCGCAGCATTCCCGATCGGAATCGTAATGATCCTCATCGTCGGAAGCTTTATCAAGGATGCCAAGCACTACCTTGCTGAAGGTAAAGTCGTAGACACAGAGTCACCCAAGCCTGCCAAGGCAAAGAAGAAAAAATAAGTCGTTACTGACAACCCCAAAATAAGCAGCATGCCGTTCCTTTTGGAGCGGCATGTTGTTGTATGACGGGCATGTCCCGAACCTCGGGTGGAAGTCCCGAGGGGCGTAGTTGCCGACGAACCTTAAAGCGACTTGCAAGGTTTGTATCGTGAGGTACAGGCGAGAAGAAGCAATAGCGAAACCGTGGCTCGACGGACAGAAATCTGATATTAAGGCGTATTGAGCGGATGAGATGGCCACAGGCTGGCAGTCCATAGGCGGAAAATGGTATTATTTCGGGCAGTCAGGTAAGATGGCTACTGGATGGCTGCAGCAGGGAAGCAAATGGTATTACCTTAAGTCTTCCGGTGAGATGGCTACCGGTACCGTGACTATCGACGGCAGGAAAAATGAATTCGACAGTTCAGGAGTGTGGAAAGGATATGTTTGATATGAAAAAGATCAAGGCTGTTTTTGCCGCTGCGGTAATGACGGCCGCACTTTTCGGCGGACAGGTGTCAGCCACGATGATGAGTCCGTATGGCAAAGTGGATTTTGATGCTGCGGCGCCCATAGCTTTTGACGATCCGAGACAGATAACTCTGAGTTCTTCGGATAATCTGGTCGATCTCTATGTGTTTGTTCCGAACGCAACAGGCAAGTACAAGATGTCCGTCACACAGACAGGCGGCACCGGTAAACCTGCAGTTCAGCTCTTCGGTTCCGATCAGGTGGTGATACCGAACTTCGATTACCGTACTGGAATGTTTAATGCCGAAAAGGGAAAGAAGTATTACATTTCCGCCTGGACCGCAGAGGATTATACTTCGTGCGAATATACACTCTCCATAATCAAGTTTGACGGCGAGGGAAATCCTTATACACCCACATGGATGCAGAAGGACGGTTATTGGTATTACCGTAATGAGAATGCTGAGTTCATGACTGGCTGGACGGAGTACCGCGGCGGCTGGTTCTGGTTTGACGAACAGGGACGCATGATGAAAGGCTGGCAGGAGATCGGCGGTAATTGGTATTACCTGAATCCCGATAACGGCGCCATGTTCTCGGGCTGGCAGAAGATCGGCGGAAAGTGGTATTACTTAAAGTCTTCGGGTGTCATGGTCACAGGCTGGCAGCAGTTAGGAAATAAGTGGTATTTCTTCAACACCAGCGGCGACATGGTCACGGGATGGAAGCAGATAAGCAAGAAATGGTACTACTTCAAGTCTTCAGGCGAGATGTTGACCGGCTGGCAGCATATAAGCGGGAAGTGGTATTACTTCAAGACATCAGGCGAGATGCTTACAGGCTGGCAGTCCATAGGCGGAAAGTGGTATTACTTTGAATCTTCAGGTGCCATGAAGACAGGATGGCTTCCGCTCTCGGGCAAGTGGTACTACCTTGATACAAACGGCGCGATGGTAACCGGTTCGAAAAAGATAGGCGGCAAGACTTATAACTTCGATAAGAACGGCGTCTGCCAGAATCCATAAACTGCATGTGCTGATAATTGATGTGTGCCAAAATTTCTCACGAGACAAGGACGATCCGTGTGAGAATTCGTCACCATATAGTAAAATCTCAAATACAAGTTTAAACGGGGGAATAGGAAATGAATAAGTTGATCACATTTTTGGCTGCTGCAGTAATGTCCGTGGCAGTTATCGGCGGCCATGTATCGGCAACGCATGTGAAAACGGGTACCGGTATGAGTGTTTATGATATGGCTGAACCGATGCTTTATGATCAGGAAATCCACGTTGTGATTGCTGAAGGTGAAAACGCTCTGGATCTTTATAAATTCGTTGCGAAAGCTACAGGTACTTATGAACTCGAAAATAAAATAATCAAAGGTGATTATTATACAACCGGCATAGCAGTGTTAGATGAAGATTATCATATGGTCATGCTGAAAAACGGGTATTTCGATTTTGTCGAAAACAAAACATATTATATTTGGGCCGGAGAACAGGAAAACTGTTCTGCGTGCGAGTTTTATTTTAAGTTCAGTCACTATTCCGGTGACGGAAATCCTTATAAGGATACCTGGAGATTTATCGACGGATACTGGCATTACTGTAATGAGGCCGGTATAAATGTAACCGGATGGGCGCAGTACAGAGGCGGCTGGTACTATTTCGATTCCGAAGGCCGTATGCAGAAGGGATGGCTCAGCCTCTCCGGCAAGTGGTATTACTTAAATCCCGACAATGGTGCCATGATCACAGGCTGGGAAAAGATCGGCGCTAAGTGGTATTACTTCAACAAGAGCGGCGTGATGCAGACAGGCTGGCAGAAGATTGGAAATAAGTGGTATTTCTTTAACACCAGCGGTGACATGGTAACGGGATGGAAGCCTATAAGCGGGAAGTGGTATTACTTCAAGAACTCCGGTGAGATGACTACAGGATGGCAGCAGATAGGCGGTAAGTGGTATTACCTTGAATCTTCAGGTGCGATGAAGACCGGATGGCTTAAGCTCTCCGGTAAGTGGTACTACCTTGATACAAACGGCGCGATGGTTACGGGTTCGAAAAAGATAAACGGCAAGACATATAACTTTGGCACGAACGGTGTCTGCCAGAATCCTTGATCCGCATATATTAAAATCCGGCTAAATCTTTAAGGGGGATAATTATATGAAAAAGTTAACTGCTCTTGTGGCTGCTGCAATTATGTCGTTGGCAATGATCGGCGGACAGGTATCCGCAACACATGTGGATCCGTATTCCGATCTGGACTTTGCTAATCTGGCAGAGCCGCTTCTTTATGATCAGCAGGTCCACGTTTTGATCTGTGAAGGCGAAAAAGCGCAGGACCTTTATAAATTTGTTCCGAAGGCGACAGGCTTATATTACATTGTCTATGATATGCTCGGTTACAAGGGCTATGATACCGGAGTAATGGTGTTTGATGAAAATTTTTCTTTGGTTCACCGGATAAATGATTATTATGATCTGACCGAAGGCAAAGTCTATTATTTCAGTGCCGGAAACGACGATGATTCTGCATGCGAGTTCTTTTTCAAGATCGGCCGCTATTCCGGTGACGGAAATCCTTATAAGTCCACCTGGAGACAGATAGACGGCTACTGGCATTACTGTAACGATGACGGCGTCAATGTAACCGGATGGGAACAGTACAGGGGCGGCTGGTATTATTTCGATGACAAGGGCCGCATGATGACCGGCTGGCAGCTCATCTCGGGCAAGTGGTATTACTTAAATCCCGACAACGGTGCCATGTTCTCGGATTGGCAGAAGATCGGCGGCAAATGGTATTACTTCAATAAGAGCGGTGTAATGCAGACCGGCTGGCAGAAGATCGGAAACAAGTGGTATTTCTTCAACAATTCGGGTGCCATGGTCACGGGCTGGCAGCAGATAAGTAAGAAGTGGTATTACTTCAAGCCTTCAGGCGAGATGGTAACAGATTGGCAGTCTATCGGAGGCAAATGGTACTATTTCGAGACATCAGGTGCCATGAAGACCGGCTGGCTCCAGCAGGGCAGTAAGTGGTATTACCTGAAGGCATCCGGCGAGATGGCAACCGGTACCGTTACTATCGACGGAAGAAAGAATGTCTTCGATAATAACGGTGTATGGAAAGGTTATGCGGCCTGATATAGTTCGGGTGCCCGAATCGGTTAAGGTCATTTTATATTACAGCTGGAATATACTCGGCTGAGGTAAGTTTATAAAGCGTTTAGGAGGACTTGTATGAGTTCAAAGTTGAAAATGTTGGTCTCGTTAATATCTGTGGTGTTTATCCTTTCTGCATTTCCCGTCGTTGTGTCAGCTGACCGCGCGGTCGCGGATTCGGGATCGACGACGTATTACGACTGGACCCTTTATGAAGACGGAGAGCTTTTCGTGAACGCGAAATATGAAAACGTCGAACTTAAAAATGTCGGCGCCGACAATCTGAAAGCAGCGAAAAAGCTGACGGTCGATATTTCCGGATTGTTAGAGAACAAAATCAACTCGCTCTATCTGAGTGATTGCGAAAGCAATATAGAATCAATTCAGATTACCGGCGGAGAAAACTGCGAATTTGATACTTTGAGCATCAGAAAATTCGAGAAGAATGATTCACTAACGCTTCCTAAGGGTATGAAGCTTACACAGCTTGAGTTGCATTGTATGCCGGTTAATTCACTGGATTTCCTCGCTGATGTCGATCTGGCATGGTTAAATTATACAGGTTCTGAAAACTATATTTCTGACGGCATTACAGGCATTATTGCTCCCGCAGATCTTCAATATTTCACCTGGTCGATAGACAAGAACCTTAAGGAGGTCACCATTGAGTCTCCGTCAACAGAATTCATTTTCTATTACTGTTGGGCACTTACAGATGTCAATATGCCGGACGGAGTAACAAAATTGAAGGATTTTTCTTTTATGGGCTGCTATTCACTTGAGTCGATCACTATCCCGGATTCAGTCGTTGAGATCGGTGAATCGGCATTCCAGGATTGTACAGAACTTGAAAAACTCGATCTTCCTTCCAGCCTTCAGACTCTCGGAAAGAAGGCATTTAAGAACTGCCGGAGTGTGACTGATATGTCGATTCCGGAAAGTCTCGTTTCCGTATATGAAGACACGTTCCAGTGGATGAATAGCCTGAAGGATGTTTACTATTCAGGTTCTGAAGAACAGTGGAAGCAGATAAAGGTTTTGGACATCAAGACAGATGAGCCTACGGACAAGACTCTGAGTGATATTTTCGGGAATGCCACGATCCATTTTAACTATAAGACCGGCTGGGTCCAGGACTCGGGCATCTGGTATTACTACGATAACGGTACAGCGGTCACCGGCTGGCAGCAGATAGACGGCGTATGGTATTACTTCGGTTCTACAGGTGCGATGACCACAGGTTGGCTTCGGGTCGGCGGCAAGTGGTATTATTTCGCATCCAACGGATCGATGGTCACTGGCTGGAAGCAGATCGGCGGCGTCTGGTATTACTTCAAGACGTCAGGTGAGATGGCAACCGGCTGGCAGTCCATAGGAGGCAAGTGGTACTATTTCGCGTCCAACGGAGCGATGGTCACCGGATGGAAGCAGATCTCCGGTGTTTGGTATTATTTCGAAACTTCAGGCGCGATGGTCACGGGCTGGAAAGAGATAGGCGGAGTTTACTATTTCTTCAAGACTAACGGCACGATGGCTGCTAACGAATACTGCGGCGGTTACCGTCTCGATGCGGACGGCAAGTGGACTTACAAATACAAAGCAACCTGGAGGAAGGATTCCAAGGGCTGGTGGTATGGCGACTCGAACGGCTGGTATGCAAAGAACGAGACATGGAAGATAGACGGGAAGAATTATAACTTCGATAAGTCGGGTTACTGCACAAATCCTTAACAGCAACAGACATGTGCTTGTCAGAGTACGGAAAATAGCCGAAAACCGTACTCAAATTTACACTTTCGCATATATGTGCACTCCAGAGTACTGTTTTTCGGAAAAAAACGTACTCTAACGTGTACTCCGAATTGCGGATTTTCTGAAAATAACGTGCTCTAACGTGTACTCCGAAGTGCGGTTTTACGGAAAAAAACGTACTCTAACGTGTACTCCGAAGTACGGATTTTCTTAAAATAACATGCTCTAACGTGTACATATAAATATCAGCCGGCTGTTTATCTGCGGTACGTGTTTGCTTTTCGCCGAACAGGTATAGTAAGATTTAACCATTAAACAAAAGGGGATATCGAAATGAACAAGTTCAAGGCATTATTAGCGGCAGCGCTCATGACGGTGGCGGCAATCGGCGGGCAGGTGTCAGCCAAGATTATCGATCCTTATGACCCGGATTTAATGATATATGACTACGATGAGGAGTTGCACAGCAATCAGATCATTAGTGTATCGCTCAAGGAAGGCGAGCGTCTGTGCGATACTTGCACATTCACGGCAGAGTATACCGGAACATACTATCTTCAGATATACCAGACGGGTGGAACGGGAAAAGCTTCTGTTCATGTCCAGGATAATTATTTCCACTCGCTTAAGGTAATGGAGAATTTCAACGACTCGATCGAGCTCGAAGCGGGGAAACTCTATATTGTTACCGGTTTTACCGATCAGTATAAATCCTGCGACTTTAAGTTCAGGTTCGTAAATTATAAGAGCGATGACAATCCGTTTGTTCCGGGATGGAAGGAGATCGACGGAAACTGGTATTTCCACGACGATAACGGTGAGTTTGTTAAGAACGGCTGGGCGCAGTACAGGGGCGGCTGGTACCATTTCGACAGCGAGGGACGCATGCAGAAGCGTTGGCTTGAGCTCTCCGGAAGCTGGTATTACTTAAATCCCGACAACGGCGCCATGATCTCCGGATGGGAAAAGATCGGCGGGAAGTGGTATTTCTTTAACAGCAGCGGCATTATGCAGAAAGGCTGGCAGAAGATCGCGAACAAGTGGTACTACTTCAACACCAAGGGCGACATGGTCACGGGCTGGAAGCAGCTCGGCAATAAATGGTATTACTTCAATACTGACGGCAGTATGGCCACAGGCTGGAAGCAGATAAGCAATAAGTGGTATTACTTTAAGTCATCGGGCGAGATGGTGACCGGGTGGTTCCAGACAGGCGGCAAGTGGTATTACTTTGAGTATTCAGGTGCCATGAAGACCGGATGGCTTAAGCAGGGAAATGACTGGTATTACTTAAAGCCTTCCGGCGAGATGGCCACCGGAAAGGTAAAGATCGACGGAAAGATGAATCTGTTTTCCGATTCAGGTGTCTGGAAGGGATATATCAGTTAATCTTGTTTTTTGTCGTTTTTAAGCGGACGTGCCCCCGGTTGTCTTGACAGGGGGCGCGTCCTTTTTTTAATATCAACGGAGTGCATAATTTTATGGAGGTATGCTGATGCGTACTCGGATCAAGACACTCTTAACCCTTTTGGCAGCAATTTTTGTCATCTCATCTTTCTCGGCGATCGTAAATGCAGGCGGCAGTGTCGTCACTTCGGGATCTGATTCTGATTTCAACTATACGTTCTATTCCGACGGAACGCTGGATCTCAAATGCCACGGCAAGACGATAAACCTCGGCTTCGTTTGCGGCGATGAGAAACTGGATTTCACGAAAATAACGAAGGTCAACGTCGACATGTCCGGCGTGAGCCTGAATGAACTCGACTTTAAGCTCGCAGGTTTTGACTGTGCCGCAAAGACCATCAACATATACGGCGCCCAGTCGGGAACCGTGGAGACATTCCAGATAACGGCTTATCCAAAAGTCGAGAGCATCACGCTCCCTTCGAACATCACGTACAAGACTCTTCAGATCGACGGCGCGAGGATAAAGAATACCGATTTCCTGAAGAATCTCACCATCTATAACCTTGCGCTTTCCAACTGTTATTACATCACGACCGCGACGGTCAGGACGGCGAACAGCAAGTTCGCGGCATATAACTGCAACAGCCTTGAGACTGTCGTGTTCCCGAGCTCGATGGAGAGGATTCACTTCAAGGGAATGTCGAGCCTTACGAACGTAACGCTCCCGACGAGCACTCTTGAATTTTATTGGGTAGACTGCGCATGCTCCACTATCACAGTACCAAAGTCACAGCTGATGGGCATTACCGGTTCCGGAGTAAAGACGGTTAATTTCGCTTCAAATGTCGAAACGATCCCTTACGATGCTTTCGAGAACTGCACATCGCTTACGACATTAAACATACCGACCAGTGTTAAGACAATCGAATCGGGTGCATTCACGAACTGCAAGGCTCTTAAGACAGTCAACTACGCCGGCACACAGGATCAGTGGAGGAAGATCAGCATCAGCTCATCGAGCGGTCTCGGCAACGTGAACATAAACTACAATGGCGGCGGTTCTACATGCAACCACACAGTTGTCACCGATGCGGCAGTCGCTGCCACATGCACAAAGGCCGGTAAGACCGAAGGCAGCCATTGCTCGAAATGCGGAGCCGTAATAAAAGCCCAGCAGACGATCCCTGCAAAGGGACATACTGAAGTTACCGTTTCCGGTAAAGCCGCTACATGTACCGCTTCAGGACTTACTGACGGCAAGAAGTGTTCTGTCTGCGGAGTAATTACAAAAGCCCAGCAGACAATCCCTGCAAAGGGACATACTGAAGTTACCGTTTCCGGTAAAGCCGCTACATGTAC
>CAMVGO010000022.1 GCA_947167045.1 uncultured Clostridia bacterium | reverse complement strand
CAGAGACAGAATCGAACTGCCGACACGGGGATTTTCAGTCCCCTGCTCTACCGACTGAGCTATCTGAGCAAGAGTTAGGCCGAACACCTTATAAAGTGTTCGGCCTAAAGTAAATGGCGACGCAGAAGGGGCTCGAACCCTCGACCTCCAGCGTGACAGGCTGGCATTCTAACCAGGCTGAACTACTGCGCCGTACCATTGGTGGAAACTACAGGGCTCGAACCTGTGACCCTCTGCTTGTAAGGCAGATGCTCTCCCAGCTGAGCTAAGCTTCCGTTAGCCACACCTTTATTCAAAGCGCGAATGAATTATAAAAAAAATCCGGAGCATTGTCAATATAGTTTTTCAAGAAAGTCAAAATCGGTTGAAACTCCGTATTTTCTGCCGTTTTCAGCTTATCGTCTCGAATAATACAGGTAGAGATATGCCTCTCCCTCGCCCTCAAGAGTAACGATATAAACCACATTCTTGTTTGAATTCTCTTCGAGACGTACGCCAAGCACCCAGATAAACGAATCTTCCCTTGGATTAGGTTTGATTGTTACGCCGTTTAAGACATCTGCTTCATACTGCTTATACTGGGCATAGTCAAACATCTCGCCTGCACCGCCGTATGTCTGTGCAATACGGATGATATAGTTATCGGCCTCACCGTCCTTGATCCTGAGTCTTGCTTCGTATGCTGCGCGCATAAAAAGGAATCCGACCTTGTTCATCTTTACGATCTCAAGATTCTCGTCACCGACGATGGCCACATGGTTTGTCCTCTCGATCAGTGCGGTGTTCCTGTCATAAACGAACCCTACCGCAAGGACTATTACCAATATCACGGTGATGATGATCAGGATGATGTCGCTCTTTTTCTTCATAATCAATCTACTCCATAAAGCTTCTTGCCGTTATCATAGGTTATTCGGGCGGCTTCATCAATAGTCACACCCTTTATCTCGGCGATCTTTTCGCACACAAACGGAACGTGGCACGGCTCATTTAACAGGCCCCTGTTCGGTTCGGGCGTAAGATACGGACTGTCCGTCTCTATTACTATACGGTCCCAGGGTGTATTAAGAGCCACTTCAGGCGTCTTCTTATTGTTCTTAAACGTTATGGGACCGTCAAAGCCCAGATAGAAACCCATCTTAACAAGCTCCTGCGAGGCCTCTAAAGAACAGGAACAGCAGTGGCATACTCCGGGAAGGCTCCTGAGCCTGCCCTCTTTATAAAAGCGTCTCAGGATGTCAAGGCAGTCGCCCGTAGCGTCCCTCTCATGAAGGATAAACGGAATATCGTACTCATAAGCAAGTATGAGTTGCTTTTCGAAGACTTCCCGCTGAATGCTCCTCTCGGAATGATCGTAGTAATAATCAAGACCGATCTCGCCCAGAGCCATTATCCTTCGCTCCTTGCTGTGCTCCAGGCAGTCCCTCAGGAACTTCTCGGTATCATCCGTGTAATCCTTCGCCTCGTGCGGATGGACTCCCACAGAAGCGTACAGGGTAACCCCCGAGAAACCGTCAAGCCTGTTTGCCAGATCCACTGCAGCCTTCGAAGTATATTCGTTGTCTGCAGGAATGAGCACGGAAGTAACACCGGACGCCCTGCATCTTTGCAGGACGTCCTCTACTGAAGTGTTACCTTCTTTTTCATACCTGTGACTGTATATGTGAGCGTGAGTATCAAAAAACTCAGCGCTCCCGCTGTAATATACGGCTTCCTTCACGGTTCTTTACGAAATGTCAGAACCGGGCAGAACGGAATCATCGAACTCGACGACCCTGTAACCGTCACCATACTTGACCGAGAGGATCATACCGTTGCTCTCAAGGCCCATCATCTTTCTGGGTTCAAGGTTTACAATCATCGCAAGAGTCTTGCCTACAAGCTCTTCAGGCTTATAGTACTTGGCGATGCCGGAAAGTACCTGTCTCTCGCCGAATCCGTCGTCGACCTTAAACTTCAGGAGCTTGTCGGACTTTTCGACCTTCTCGCAGGAAAGGACTTTAACGGCTCTCAGATCCAAAGCAGCGAAGTTATCGAACTTCGTAAGGGGCTTTAAGGGCTCTAAGTCCTTGCCCTTCTCTTCCTCTGCCGGGAACAGCTTGTTGAGCTCGTCGATCTCCTTCTCGATGTCGATCCTCGGGAAGAGTACTTCGCCCTTCTTGACAGTTACGTCAGCTGCAAGTCCGTGTCTTACCTTAGTAGACTCCCATGTGGTATTGGAAGCATCCGCACCGATCTGCTCATAGATCTTTGGGGATGTATGAGGCATAACGGGTTCAAGGAGAATAGCAACGCGTCTGATGGCATCGAGCAGGTTATAAAGAACAGCGGCAAGTCTGGGCTTGGCTGTCTCATCCTTAGCGAGCTTCCAGGGTTCGTTCTCGTCGATATACTTGTTTGCTCTCGCGATAACGCTGAAGATCTTGGCAAGACCGTCGGAGAAACGCATTGTCTCGAATGTATCCGAAACATAATCAGGAAGCGCGTCGAGCTGCTCGAGCAGGTTGTTGTCAGAATCGTTGAAATCCTTCTCAACAGGCAGCGTTCCGTCAAAATACTTGATAGCCATCGCAACTGTCCTCGAAACAAGGTTTCCGAGATCATTAGCGAGGTCAGAGTTGATCCTTGCGAACATCTGCTCATTTGAATAAGGGCAGTCAGAACCGAATACCATCTCTCTTAAGAGGTGATATCTCAAAGCGTCAACGCCGTATCTCTCGCAGAGAACGAAAGGATCGATGACATTGCCCTTTGACTTGCTCATCTTGCCGCCGTCAAATGTGATCCAACCGTGGCCGTAAACCTTCTTAGGAAGGGGTTCTCCCAATGCCATGAGGAATGCAGGCCAGATGAGCGAGTGGAATCTTACGATCTCTTTCGCCATTACGTGCATGTCTGCCGGCCAGTATTTCTCGTAGTCATCATATGTGTCGTTCATGAAGCCAAGAAGCGAGATATAGTTCGTGAGAGCGTCCATCCAGACGTAAACATAGTGTCCCTCATCGAAAGTAACGGGGATACCCCACTTAACGCTCGTTCTGGATACGCAGAGATCCTGAAGTCCGGGCTCGATGAAGTTGTTGATCATCTCGTTGACTCTGGACTTAGGCTCCAGGAAATTCTTTTCGGGATCAAGGAGAAGTTCCTTAAGCCTCGGACCGAACTCTGAAAGCTTGAAGAAATAAGCCTCCTCGGATGCTTCTGTAACTTCTCTTCCGCAGTCAGGGCACTTGCCGTCAACGAGCTGGCTCTCAGTCCAGAAAGACTCACAGGGCGTGCAATACTTACCCTTGTACTCGCTCTTATAGATGTAGCCGTCCTTATAGAGCTTCTCGAACATGTTCTGAACGGTCTTGATATGGTAATCGTCAGTGGTTCTGACATATCTGTCATACTTGATCCCGAGCGTAGACCAGAGCCTCTTAAAGTTGGCAACGATATCGTCTACGTAAGCCTTAGGCGTAACGCCCATTTCATTAGCTTTCTTCTCGATCTTCTGACCGTGCTCGTCTGTACCTGTGGAGAACATTACATCATAGCCCTGCATTCGCTTCATTCTTGCGATAGCGTCGCATGCAAGCGTCGAATAGCAATGTCCGATGTGCGGATTGCCCGACGGATAGTAGATCGGTGTTGTGATGTAGAATGTCTTCTTTTCTGCCATGATGTTCCTCCTCGCGCATATATTATTAATATTAGAGCGCGTAATTAAATGATTATAGTGATTTGGGATGAAGTTTTCAAGAAGTGAGCAGCTATATCCCATCGTAAGCAAAGGCCCTTGCTGTGCTTTGGTAGTCTGAACCTGTCGATTTTCGGGCATATCAGACTACCATCTTGGACTTTTGGTAGTCTGAAGCACCGCTTTTTAAGCAAGTTCAGACTACCATCTTGGACTTTTGGTAGTCTGAGGTACCGCTTTTTAAGCAAGTTCAGACTACCATGTTGAGATTTTGGTAGTCTGAACCTGTCAGTTCCAGAGCATCTCAGACTACCAGTTGAAAATCTGAAATCCCGCTTTTCGAGCATCTCAGACTACAAGATCAGGCTGAGAGAACGCGCAGCGCAATTGATAATATCAAGATAATTTCAAGACTCGTCTCAACTTTTGCAGATACTGCAAAAAGCCCTTAAAATCGCGCTTCCGGGCGTTTATCATTATCTATAGAAAGGAGATGACAACTTGTGTCTGACACACTCGAAAGATTACAAACCAGATATGAGATCCTTCAAAAGACTATCAGGCAATTAGATAAAAAGCTGAAGTCATTTCCTGAAGGAAGGATAGAGATCAAGCACCACCACAAGGGAACGCATTATTGCCTGGCAGGCACCGGTCAGGGCGTGATCTACCTGGCTTCCAAGGAACAGGAGCTACTTGAACAGTTAATACAAAAGAGCTATTTGCTGAAGACGCAAAAAGCAGCCCTGGCTGAGGCAGAGGTGGTAAAAAAATGCTATTGATCACTACCCTGATATAATTCCAGAGAATGTATATGACGGTCTTACCCCTGAGCGAAAACTATACGCCAAGCCGATCGTTCAAGATGATAACCAATACGCGGCAAAGTGGCAGTCAGAGCCCTTCAAACCCAAGCCGTTCAAGAAAGATGCACCGGAATTTTACACACTCAGAGGCGAGCGGGTCAGGTCTAAGTCGGAGATAATCATTGCGGACAGGCTTTATGCCAAGGGAATCCCTTACAAGTATGAGTGCCCTCTAAAGGTCGGGAAAGAAATAATCCATCCGGACTTCACTATTCTGAGGCTGAGCGACCGCAAAGTGCTCTACCATGAGCATTCCGGGAAAATGACTGACCCCGAATATACAAAGGATATCCCGGAGCGCGCGAAAAAATACATGCGTGCCGGCATATTTCAGGGAGACAGGCTGTTCTACACTTTTGAGTCAGCGGATTGCCCTCTGGATGTAAAAGCCATTGACGCTTTTATCGAAAAGAACTACCGCTAAAGTTCAGCTCTCAGAAGCGATCTTGTAAGCTTCCTTCTTGTTCATGCCAGTATATTCGGATACAACGGCAGCGATATCCTTTGAAGACATGCCCTTTTCCTTCAGCAAAGCGATAAGAGCAGTTCCGTCCCCTGCGGGAGCCATGGTCTTCTGTTCGAGAGGCTCAAGGCAGATACAGAATTCACCTCGGGGCTCGTTTGAGGCATAGTATGAGACAGCCTCCGAGACAGTCATCCTGAGCACTTCCTCATATTTCTTGGTAAGCTCGCGGCATAAAGAGATCTTCGAGGACCCAAAGCCGGCATCAAGCAGTTCATCCAGAAGTTTCTTCAGGCGGTGCGGAGCCTCGTATAAGACTATCGTCTCGCCGATCAACGTCAGAGCCTTCAGACGCTCACGCCTTTTCGAGCCCTCCGAGGGGAGGAATCCTTCGAAGTGGAAATATCTTGTATCAAGTCCGGAAATGCTCAAAGCTGCAGTGACCGCTGACGGCCCGGGGATAACGGACACTTCAATGCCGTTTGCAGCAGCAAGCGAAGCGAGATCCGCACCCGGATCGCTTATGGCAGGCATACCCGCATCGGATACCTGGGCGACGTTAAGGCCCTGCTTCAAAAGTTCAAGGATGCCGTTGCCGCTGGCAGCCTTGTTGTGCTCATGGTATGCGATGAGGCGCTTTCCTGTAATGCCGAGCTGCGATAAGAGTATTCCCGTGACGCGCGTATCCTCACAGGCTATCACGTCCGCACTTGAAAGGACCTCGCAGGCGCGGGGCGAAATATCATCAATATTACCGATAGGTGTTCCGACTAGATAAAGCAATCTGAGTGTTCCTCCTCATATATATGTGCCGCTTTTGCTGTAAGGGATGAACTTCCCTCTTCATTGATGAACAGCGGCGGCAATACTTTGAACTCCGCATTTGGCGCGCCCTTCTTCCCTGCTATCAGAGCAAGGAAAGCATCCTTTGAAGCATTCGCATGAACAGTCAGCAGGCGCACAGGCGTGATCTTGTATTTTGCATAGAGCGAAAAGACTTCCGGCACCCTGTCAGGACTTATGCACATGACTGCATAGCCTCCGCTGGTGCGGGTGCGGAGAGACTGAATGCGGATAAAATCCTCAAGGACACCGCGATCAGCAAAACGCGCACTCTTCTCGTGCTCTGACTTGACAGAAGCATCCGTGACAGAGCCTTTGGTCCCGTCGTAAAACGGCGGATTCATGAAGACCACATCGTAAGCCTTGTTCTTGATCTCAGCGGGAAGGTCGCGGATGTCGCAGTTATAAGCAGTGATACGGTCTGACAAGTTACTGAGTTTTATATTCTCGCAGAAGACCTTATATGCAAGCCCGACGAGCTCTACGCCGTCTATGTGCGCATTTTGGCAGCGGGCAGAAGCGAGCAGAGAGACTCCGCCGGTACCGCTCCCAAGCTCAAGCATTTCGCTAAGCTTTCCCTTCCTTACAAACGAAGCGGCAAACCAGGCCAAAAGAACGCTCGCGGTATCGAGCTTATAGCAGTCCTTGTGCTGCAGCAGCATGAGCCCGCCGCGCCCGAGATCTTCAGGCACGATATTTTCGCCTTCGACATTGATAACCAAAGAATCAGACAACCGCCTTTACCGCCGTTCTTAATGTGATATTTATGTGATACAGATTATTATACATTTATTTGGCGAATACACTGTCACTTCTCATCCCGATCAGTTCGTCCTTTAAAGCGCCGATACGGCTTCTTATCTTCTCTTCTTCGATCTGCAGAGTCCTGAGATCGTAGTCGGCCTCCCGTCTCTCTTTTTCGGGAACGGAATTGACATATTCATACGAATAGGAATATGCCGTCTTGGCGGCATCGAGCTTATCCAGACGGACACCAAGGCCGCTCTGTTTTTTCTTATTGAGCATGAGTTTAGTCAGAGCGTTTGTGAGATCTCTCACCTTTACAAAGAAATCTTTGTCTTGTGCACTGACGCGTTCCTCGGCATCCTTCGTAAGGCCTTCAAGCTTACGGATCAATTCTATCGAGAGATCTTTTGAATAATCGACATCGCTTATCTTGGTCCACCTGCCACAGCAGAGGATCCTTCCGAGACAGGCATCAAAATCAGACGGCTCCTGCATCAGGACATGCGACAGTCTTTTGTCTGCTTCTGCGAAATATCCTGCGTTCAGAGCGTTCAGCGCTTTCTCGAGCGGAAGGCCGAAAAACAATGAGACACCATAAGCCACACCGCAGTGTTCACAGCGGTATACGCGCCCTGAATCATCGAGGGACAGTTTTGCGCCGCACTTGTCGCAGGCAACATCTTTCTCCGGAACGGCAGAAGTATCGGTATTGACATCTCCGGACACCACGGATTCCCGGGCGGATTTTGAAGAGTTTTTCAGTTCAGGCAATGAGTTCTTTAATAGCAAGAACTTCTTTTTATACTCTTCGATTCCTGTTTCCTCTTTCCTTGATGCAACCGTCTTTGCTGACATACCGACATTAGCAACATGACGGTATTTATCTATAGCAGGATCGCCTTTACGCTTCAGGCCCATCAGCATTAAGGCAACAAAGATGAATCCGGCGATCATATAACCGGCAATAAAATTCAAAAGAGCAAAATCCGTCAGACGCCCCAATATCCATAAGATCACACCCCCGCCTAACAGGATCGCGCCTATAGTAAAGCCCAGCGCTTTTAACGAGTCATAACCCGAGACAACTTCAGAGGCTTCATCAAAACTTTTTCTTGTTGCTCCCGAACTTACCTCTTTTTTTACATCTCCTGACTTTTTGATTTCCGCGCCCAGTTCTGCCAGTTCCAAAAGACCTTCGAAAAATGTTTTTTCCCCGGAAGCGGAATTATCCTTCGCCATGTTGACTGCTTCTCTTATCTTTTCAATATCCTTATCCCTGAAGACAGCCGGATCCTCAAGCTCATCAAAAGATGATACGCCTGCCTCACAAAGCACGATGCCTAATAATGCATCGAGATCATGAGGGGCATCAGCCAATACCAGTTCGTACTTTTCCCTGGCAAGTTCAAAAGCTTTTTGCTCCAGACTTGCATTTGCCTGGCTGAACAGTTCATCACGGTGGAAAGTTGCGCTTTGGAACCTGGTACCGCAAAAAGGACAGTCAAAAAACTCCTGATCCTCATCAAAGCTCAGGACACCTCCACACTTAACGCAGGAATAACTTTTTAAAAATGCCATTTCAGATCAGCCCTTGTTCCCCTTGCCCCGGCTATAACGCCGCTGAACCAAACACCAAACTGATTATACTAATAATTTGTCAGGAGTGATATATCAGGGGCCCGAAATGGTCTGATCCTCATCAGATTATTTCTTTAATCTGTTTAAAGCATCCTGCATCTTTTTGTTCTCTGCGCGTTCTTCGGCGCGGGTGATAATGGTGCTTCCAACGGTACATACGACAAAACAGATTATGAAAGATATCCATGCCCACATCTGCCCTACAGGGAACCAGTCGAAAACCAGGACCATTACGACAACGGCAATCGACGCAGTCGTGAAGAACAGTAAATTGCGGAGTAAAAGAGGCATGTTCTTTATAAGCAAGTCAGTATTGAAGATGGTATCAGCTGCCACACAAACAACTGACAACAGCAGGAACTGCATCAATGTTGCAAGCGAGATCCCGCCGGAGCCCAAAGAGAAAATCGAAGATACACTCTGTGCTTCATCGCCGATGAAATAACTTATTCCGGCTATGATGAGGACTACCGTTCCGAAGATCGACAGTAACTGTTTAATATAATCAAATATACTCTTTTTGTCTTCCATTACCTTAACCCCAGCTTTCTTCTCAACTCATCAGAGTACATGCGCGAAACAACGATCTGTTCACCGTTTTGCAGGGTGATGCGGATCTTGCGGTTTACATCAGTCTTCAGACTCTTTATCTTTCTAAGATTTACGATACTCTGCTTACTGATGCGAAGGAAATCACGTTCGACCAGCTGCTGCTCGAGTTCATAGAGCTTAAGCTCAGACTCATAGTTTTCGCTGTTCGTATATATAAATGTCTTGCGGTCAACAGCTTCGATATAAAGTATCTTATCCGTATCGAGAAGATACGTCTCATTATCTTTCCTGACCGCGATCTGCATGTCGATCATGCGCATCATGGCGACCATCCGCTCAATGTCATTGTTCAGATGAGGCGCTTTGATGATGACTTCTATGTCATCGTATTTTCCGTCAATGTCGAGATTGATCTTCATTATTCAAGTCCTTTTTTCTTGAATGCCGCGAAAAAGAGCACCAGTGCAAGCATTGCATTTACGGCAATAATCACAAGGCTCTCCGGCTTTATCCCGTCAAATGTCATGTTGTTCAGCAAGACTCTTATCTGCTGCGTGTAGAAGAACCTTGCCACTTTTTCTATTTTATCATTGAACATTGCGAGCATGGGCGCGAAGGAAAAAATCAGCATGACAGGCATAACCAGAGAAGTTGATACCATCTGGTTTGGGGAAAATATCCCTATACATGCGCCGGCAGCGATCGAGATGATGAATCCTGCGGCCATTACTCCAAGAAAGAACGGAATGTCTTTGGCAGGAAGAGACGTTGACATCACACCTGCGCCTGCCATGCATATCATCCAGACATATGCGCCGATACCAGCAAGGTATTCCCATGGCTTTACATTGGCCATCATGAGAACGCGGAGAGTATTCTTTTCCTTCTCTTCCGAGATTATCGCAGCGACAGAAGTCAAAGGCGCCATTCCCATGTACATTACTGAGAACAGTTTGGTGAAGAACAGTTCCGGCATATCAGGAATATGTATCGCATTTTCGAAAATTAGTGCAAGCACAGGAAACATTACAAACTGGATAAGGACAGTCTTATTCTTGAAAGTATCCTTCAGTTGCTTTTTTATGATCACACCGATGTTACGCATACTTAGCCTCCTCATCCGCTTCAAGTTTTCTTCCCGTAAGTTCTAGAAATACACTCTCCAACGTCGGTTCAGAAGAATGTATCGTCTCGATCTTCCCCTGCTCAAGCAACCGGCTGATCACAGCTGCTGAATCTGATTCCTGTTCAAGTCCGAGATCTTCACCTGATGTCAAATGGATGTTGATCTTTTTTTGATGGTTATATCTTCTGCATATCTCATCAGGCGCACCATGTTCTATGATCCTGCCTTCATTGAGCAAGGCAACTTCACCGCAGAGAACACTTGCCTCTTCCATGTTGTGAGTGGTAAGGAAGACAGTGCATCCTCTCTCCTTCTGTTCGATTATCAGCTTGTGGATATATTTCATCGTCGTTGGATCAAGACCGCTCGTCGGCTCATCCAAGAAAAGGATCTTAGGAAAGATCATCAGGACTCTTGCGAGCCTCAGTCTTGCCCGCATACCCTTGGAGAGCTTCATTGCAGGTCTTTTCGCTGCTTCCGCAAGACCCACTGCTTTCAGAGTCTTATCGATCTCAGAATAAGGAACACCATAAATATCAGCAAAGATCTTCAGGTTATCACTGCATGACATGCGCTCATAGATACCGTGATCATCCATCATGATGCCAATCTGTTTTTTGTCGGCACCCGTCAGGTCTTTGACGTTTTTTCCGAGTACATTTACTTCACCATCATCGGATACGAGCTGACCGGTGATAATCTTTATCAGCGTAGTCTTTCCTGCGCCCGAAGGTCCGAGCAAACCGAATATCGTGCCCGGCCTGATATCAAGATCTATACCGGAGAGAACTTCCCTGTCCGCAAAACTCTTGCAAATGTTTTTCGCTGTAATCATAATGCTCTCCTCTGAACTTTGCTGGCTCAAAACTAACAAAGTCAGGAAGTGCATTCAATATGTCATTACGTGAGTTGCCGTTTGCGTGTATCAAGTTGCACAGATAAGCACTTTATCGATCTGAGGCTTTCGAACTTCTGGTCTTTTCAAGATCTTTATCTTATATACTATCCATCGTATGATGCGAAATGATCATCCTGTCATTAACGGTTATTATCCCTATCAGATTCTTACCGTAGGATACGACGGGAGGAACGAATGTTATGTCATCTATCCTGACCGCACCGTAGTCAGTCTTTATGCAGGCTCTCATCAAATTAGTGATGCTGAGATCCCTTTTCTTTTTCCCGTATGTCATGATGTCCGCAAATCTTGAAGTCAGCTTTGTATGGAAAGCGCCGCAAGCTTCCAGGCTCAGACTATCAATGAGCGCCGGATCGAATTCACCTGTAAAATGAAGAACACTGTATCTCATTACAGGATCAGCGAGATTCTTCTTCATGAGCGCGTTTATCCTGACTGCATTTTCCGCAATGCTCAAGCTGTCATCGTATCTGTATTTCACATGGATACCAGTCGCAAAATTACCCATGGTCCGCTCATCTTTGAGCCTGCCGTCAACAGCAAATCCCACATCGCGCAAACCCGGCATGTACTTGAGCCAAACGGCTGTCAGATAAGACGTCAGAGAACATCCGCATCGCTTACATTCGTCGAGCATGGCATTGAGTTCTTCACTGCCGTATTCCTCAATGACAGTCTTAGTCTTATGTTCATGCCAGAAAGCATCATATGCGCTGTCCATATCTTCGTATGTAAACACACGCCTCATCTTCTTCCATTTTCTGTTCCACGACTTAACGAAAAGCCTGTACAAAAACGGAAGTCTGCTCTCTTCCGGAAGCTTTGACACAGGCAGATTATCAAAAGGTACATTATTCACTTCCGCACCTGAAAGAATACTCATGAATGTCTCGATGAAATACAGCAGAGACTTGCCGTCACCGCCCAGGTGATGCATCAGGAAGACCAGTCCGTCAGGAGAAATAAATCCTCTTATGTATTCTCCGGCCTCTATCCTGAAACGGACGCTCTCATTAGCATTGATCAGTTCTTCAAAACCGAGATCCGTTTCCGTAAAGGTGCTCAAAGGATTTACGCAATCAGCATAGTACGCATTGCCGTCGTTCTCTATCACGACTTTGGAATTAAGTATCTCATAAACAGAGACAGCCTTATGAAAGGCTTCTTCGAGCTGCCCGAAAGAAACATCTCCCAATATGCGCACACGCATGGAAATGACCATGTTCACATCGAAAAGGTTTTCCCTTTCCGTTTCAATCTTATGTCTCATAGATACGGCTTTAACATCCCGACCCACATCTTCATGACGAGACTGTGCGGAGTGATCTTACTTAGGAATCTCAGATAGCTGTAATAGAACGAGCATACGGAAACATCTTTTCCTTTGCGGGTGTCTTTCAATGCGCAATCCACCACTTTGGAAGCGGGAACCATCCCCGGATATTTAATCTCTTTTCCGTTATTTGACTTCGGCAGCATCTTTGTATCTACCCAACCGGGGCAGACAGCAGTACAGTTGATTTCTTTATTCTCCACATTTAGGCTTCTCGTAAACGACAGCAGATATGCCTTGCTGGCAGAATAAAGCGCGATATAAGGATTAGGCTGGAAAGCTGATGCTGAAGCAACATTCAGGATATAAGCACCTTTTCCCATAAAAGGAAGCGCAGCCCTGCTGATCAATGTAGCAGCCTTGTCGTTGATATCCAGAAGATCGCTTATCTCTTCGAGCGTGAACTCCGATACCGGACCGAGCTTTGCGACACCTGCATTATTGACGAGATATCTGATCAATGGTTTTTCTTCCTCTATCTTACGGCAGAAACCGAACAGTTCATCCTTATCCGAAAGGTCAACCTTAACGGGAATTATCTTATCTCCGTATCTCTCCTTCAAAGAAGAGAGTTTGGCATCGCTCCTGCCTACTGCCCATATCTGATCGGTCTCATCCAGAAGTCTTTTTACGAACTCCTCACCGATGTCTCCTGTTGCGCCGGTTATTATGGATATCATGGATCAGTCCTCCAAAAGAACTCTCGAAAGGTCGGAAGAATTTATCATGACATAGTCAGCCGTATAAAGGCTCTTAACGGCATAAAGGTATACGACGCCCCAGTAGAACTCCGAAAGTTTGCGTGCGCTGCCTGATACGACTGTGCCCTCTTTCTGTCCCTGTCTGATTATCTTCTCCGTGGTCTTATAGAATGTCTGATCTGCTTCACCCTCAAGGATCCTCTGGGTAAAGAGTGCGATCCCGGCAGCAAACATCTCATCTACCTTCAGACTCTTGATAACGTAGTCTGACATCTTCTTTATCTTCTGGTCAGCCGGAAGAGGAAGCTTTGCGAGCATCGTCAGCTTGTCATTTTTGGCGATCTTATCCGATATCGCAAATATCTCCGAATACAGCTCTTCTTTTGACTTGAAATATATGTAGATGGTGCCCTGGGCGATACCGATGTGTTTTGACAGATCACTTATCTTAGTTCCCGCAAAACCGTTCCTGGCAAAATACAGGACCGACTTCTTCATTATGAGATTCTTTGTCTCTTCCCTTATCTCCTGACAACGTTCCTGTGACTTAGGCATGGCTGCTCCTTTATGAATGAATTTTTATTCATCCATAAATTAACATGCAAGCAGAAAAGTGTCAAGGTGTTAAAAATGCAACATCATATCTCAGACACAAGCACCCTCAATAAAATCTATTAAACTAATACAAATCAGACATTCAAAAACACGAATGATATCAATAATCCCAATATAAGGATTACGTCTATTACACTTGCAACTCCAAAAATTATCATGTTTGATTTGCCTTTTATTCCTTGTTTGGTTTTTATAATAAAAAATAATAAAGATAATAGCAAAGAAAAAGCAACTCCAACCACAACACCCACTACTTTTGCACTATTTACTCTGGTGGTATATTTTTCTCGCGACTGATTATATTCAGATAGAATAGTTTGAGCATTGTCCAATCTGCTTATATCAATAGTAGGAATATCATAAGGCTCTGCGTCTTCTTTAATTGAAACAGCTATATCAATATAATTTCCATCATCAAGAACAAATGAAGTGTCTATATTCTCATATCCTAATTCATCGCCCCAATAATCAACTTTATCGCTTATATAACCTGTCACCCCTGCGGGTAATATTACTGAAGTGCCAAATTTTTTTGTTGTATACACATCATCCAATATCACATCTTCTTTCAGTACTACTTGCTTTCTATAATATTGATATATCTCAAACTTACTGTATGTGTTAGCACTCAATACTCCCAAAGGAATACTCAAAACAAACATCAGCACAACTGGTATTACTAATACTTTTTTCTTACTCATTCTTTTGTAGAATACAGATATAAAACAACTCAAAACCAAACCTTACGTTATCTCCACCTTAAAACATACAGGCTTATCGGAATCAGGCTTTTTGTCCAAAACGATCTTAAGGCCCTCTGTACTGCGCACGGCATCTGTAACAGAATACTCTCCCAGCACTTCCACCGTTCCTGTTACAAAGTCGCGTTCACCAAGTATCTTAAGTGATCTGATGAGGAACGTATCAGAATCTGGTCTCATGCAGAATGCATAGAGATATCCGTTCTTGTAAGTAAATCTGTAGTCTTTGGATGTGAACTGTTTCTCATCGTTATCCATGAACGAGCCTTCAGAGTTATTTACATCGCCCTCACCGAATTGTCTCCACGGCACCGTTCCGTAAATACCTTCACCGTTGATGTCCATCCATTCACCGAGTTCCTCGAGGACTTTGGTCTCTTCTTCAGTGATGGTGCCGTCGGGCTTCGGGCCGACGTTTATGAGCAGCATTCCGTTCTTGCTTACGATGTCGACAAGGTCGCAGATCACCTGTCTTGAAGGTTTGAATTCATTGTCAGTAATGTATCCCCAGGACAGCTTTCCTATCGCCGTATCCGTCTGCCAGGGCAGCGGCGAGATTCCTGTCAGAGCGCCTCTTTCGACATCGAAAGTAGCAACAGTCGGCGGGAATGCCTCATGCTTGTAATTGATCGTGACTTCCTTTCCCCATTCTTCAGCCCTGTTGTAGTAGTAAGCACAGACTTTTTTCAGATAAGGCTTGAAAGCCTGATGATGTATCCAGGTGTCGAAATAAAGGATTAGCGGCCTGCATTTGTCGATCAATTCGCAGGTTTTTACGAGCCAGTCTTCGAGCCACTCCTCATCAGGTCCCACGGGCGATAAGGCATTTGGAAGATAACTGAACACTTCGGTGCCGTCCATCTCGGGACAGAGATATGCGGGACCGTAAAAATCCCTGTATTCCTCATCGTTTACATCGCTGTCGATCTTCCTTCCTAGGTTCATGTAGAAGTAATGTTCCGCCCTGTGAGATGAGCCGCAGAATACGAGACCTTGATCTTCACATGCTTTTCTTATCTCGGCGATGACGTTCCTGCACGGGCCCATTTCGGCCGCGTTCCAGCGGTTTAATTCCGAAGCGTAAATGGCAAAACCGTCGTGGTGCTCGCATACGGGCATTATGTATCTGGCGCCTGCGCGTTTAAAGAGTTCCACCCACTTTTCCGCATCGAAATTCTCTCCCTTAAACATCGGGATAAAATCCTTATATCCGAAAACTTTCGGATCGCCGAAATTCTTTTTGTGATATTCATATTCACGTGAACCGGGATTATACATCCATCTCGGATACCACTCGCATGCATACGCGGGAACGCTGTAAACACCCCAGTGGATGAAGATACCGAGCTTTGCCTGTACATACCAGTCAGGTGTCTTGTGACCTGAAAGAGACGCCCAGTCGGCCTTATATCTTCCGTTTGAGTTCACTTCGTCTATCAGCTTAAGATATTCTTTGTTATCCATAAAAACTCACCGTTAATTAAGGTAATGAAAGTCCGGTTTACTCAGGATGTGTCTTCCGGATCTTATGTGAAGCTGTTGAACTTTACTCTCTCGGAGAAAGATTTTTTACTCGGAGCATGGAAATCATCAAGAGCTTTTCCGACAGGAAGAACGCATACGACATCATATCCTTCCGGAACGTTCAGGATAGAAGCGATCTTGTCGCAGATACGGTCCTCATCGGTGATATGACCTTCATACCAGCAGCTCTGATAGCCGAGTTCTACAATAGCCAGGAGCATGTTCTCTATTGCTGCGGAATAGTCCTGTATGGCAAAACATCTGTCACGGTATGCATTGATCTTTCTTGAAAGAACGACGATCATGGCAGGCGCCGTCTGTGCGACCGGCGGATCTATCGATGCTTTTATCTTTCCAAGGACATCAGGATCGTTGACCACTATTATGTCCGTAGTCTGCTTGTTGCATCCCGACGGTGCAGCGATCCCAGAAGAAGCAATGGTCTTCAGGTCTTCTTCGGGAACGGGTTCTTCAGAAAATCTTCCCCTGTAGCTGTGCCTTACCGCAATCGTCTCAACGGCGCTCTTAAGCCCCATGACATAGATCTGGCAAGGATTAGCCTCATCCCATACAGTCTCTATCACTTCAAGTTCCTTGAAGCCGAGGCTCTTATAGAATTCATTTGTCTTATCGTAATCCTCATACATGCCGGAACGCACTGTCTTTACCTGTATGAACGAGTAACCTTCCCTTGCCGCATGATCTTTTGCGGCGGCGAAAAGCCTTCTGCCCCAGCCTTCCCTGTGATGGTCCTTCAACACACCCATAACGGCAAGTTCGACAGTCTCGGGTCCCGTTTCCTTAAGGCAGAGGAAACCTACGGGAACATCGTCTGAAAATGCAGCCCAGAAAGGCTGATCAACTGATTCCCTGATGAAGGCTTCCCTGCTTTCTTCCACCTCAAACCATTCGGTCAGGGCTTCGAGGATCTGCCGTGATATCTTCTTCTTTTCTTCTGTATCAGTAATAAATCTGATCATAAAATAATCCTTTCGAGTAATCTCAAATATCAGCTTTCATTCTTTGAAGGCGCGGCCTTCTTCCGTAATATACCGAAGAGCACTTCGGCGGCAACCGTTATCAAAACAACCGAGACTGCCGCTGTAAGTATCCTTACCGAGAGCTGCCGGTTGTGTTCATCCTTCCAAGTCTTTGTAAATTCCGCGGAAGAATAATTGGATGCGGGATACTCCTTCATCAGACGCTGCTGCAGTTCTTTTGAGTCTCCGTCAACGGTGATGAGCATCTCTGCATCGGATATCGCATCTTCTCTGATTATATAGTCATTAAAGTCTTCAAGGAACATATCCCATGTCGACGGATCGTACTTGTAATACAGCAGTATATCAGGCTCGTCTGCAACTATCACCGGAGGACTATTCTTGCGGTCCGCGTAATACTCATAAACGACATATCCGTCACTGTTTTCGGGCATCTGCTCCGGGATATTAGCGCCGAAGACCGAACCCATTCCGGAACAGCCGCCGTAGTACCTGACAGCATCTGCAGGAATTCCGGCCTTTACCGTCCCGTCTTCGATCACACGATCTTCAAATCTCGAGAAATCCGCATCGCTGAACACATATATATCCTTAACGCCGTCCCAGGTGCTTAATTCAGGGATATCGCCGTATGTTATCAGCGACGTTTCGTCTTCGGGAATTATCCCTCTGGCACCTGCATATTTTCTGTTGAGCTCATCAAATACACGGTCTACAACATAAACATAGATCGATGTCGTATCCGGCACGGTGTCATTACAGTAATCACTGATGAACTGAAAACCGGCATAAACGGCCAAAATGCTAAACGACAGTACCGGTATAACTATCTGCAGTATCAGCAGCAGTCTTGAACGCATTATCCCTCTCCCCTTATTCTTTGGTTACAGGCATTTTATCATTTCCCATAATAATATAAATGCATAAAACAACGCGCTCCGCAAGGGAACGCGTTGAGGTCTGCTTGATAACAGTCTTACGATCTATCAGCCTTCAGCGATAGCGCCTGTAGGGCAGGAAGCTTCGCAAGCACCGCAGGATACGCAAACATCAGCATCGATGTTGTACTGTGTATCACCCTGGGAAATAGCTCCTACAGGGCAACCGTCAGCGCATGTACCGCAAGATACGCAAGCATCAGAAATTACATATGCCATATTAAATTATCCTCCTATTCATATAGTGATTTGATTATTCCACAAAATTCAAAAGTCAACAAGTAAAAAAACACTGTTTTTACTTAAATGGGCTTTGAGAGCCTTTATTTGCGCTTTCAAAGCGACATCGGTCGAAAACTTACTCGTCCTCGCCTTCCGTCTCGTCAAAGGCACCGTTCATGTCGGGATAATCCTTGAATCCGCCGCCGTTTCCGCGGCCGCGCTTTGCCATGTCGCGGTTCAGTTCTTCCAGATCGGCCCAGGAATACTTCTCGATCTCCGTGTCATTCTCGCTGACAAACTTAACGCTTACGGTCTCTTCTATATAGTTAACGTCAGTGACTACACCCATGCCGACAGGAGTCCTGACGCGGGCACCGGGCTCAGGGAGCCTTCTGTGTGCATCGTCGTAGGCTTCCTTCTCGAACTGGAGGCAGCACATAAGTCTTCCGCACGCGCCGTTGAGCTTGCCCGGATTAAGGGACAGTCCCTGGGATCTGGCGAGCTTTAAGTTGACAGGAGCGAAACGGTTGAGGAAGGAGCAGCAGCAGAGCTCTCTTCCGCACATTCCGATACCTCCGACCAATTTGGCCTGGTCTCTTGAACCGATCTGTCGTAACTCGATCCTGGTACGGAAAGTGTAAGCCAGGTCTTTTACGAGTTCTCTGAAGTCTACTCTTCCGTCAGCGGTGAAGTAGAAAGTCAGCTTTCTCATGTCGAAAGTGTATTCGCAGTCGACGAGGTTCATCTCGATCGAGCGTGCGGCAATAAGTTCCTTGCATTTGAAGAAGGCTTCCTTCTCTTTCGCGCATATGTCATAGTACTTGTCGAGTTCTTTCTCTGTCGCGATGCGCTTTACAACCGGAATATCCTCTTTGCTGTCATCGACGTACGGTTCCTGGGCTACAAAAGCTATCTCCTCGCCTGTCTCCATATCTATAATGACGGCGTCGCCGAGACTGAGCGATAACCCGTCGCAGCGGTATCTTAACGTAACACCGGCATCTCTTGTCCTTAAGTTTACGATCTTCATTTCTTAAGCTCCTCATGTATCCGGAGAAGCATCGCAGAAGCGGCAGCGTCAAAATTGGCGTTGACTTCCAGAGCCCTCGTAAAGGCCTTTACCGCATCGGTGCATCTTCCGAGTTTAAGTGTGGTTATATGTTTATTAACGGCCACGAAATTCTCGATGGCCTCTCTGTCCAATTCATTGTTTATCCTGCGGCAGCCCGGATAATTGATGAGCCTTGCCGCATCATCGAGGAATAACAGGATCGAAGATGCGATTATCTTCGAATCATCCTTAAAACCCGTAAGCACTTCGCAGAAGTCCTCAAGCACATCTATGTATGAGCTTCCGGGCATAGCTGTCATTATCTTGTTGATCTCGTGTCTTATGCTTACGCCGGAATCCTCCCTTGCAAGTTCGATGGCCTTGCCGGGGATCCTGCCGCTGTTATATACAGCCGACTTCACCTTTTCTTCTTCAAGATCAGGGAAGTTAAGCCTTACGATCTCTTCGAGTTCATCCTCGCTGTATGTATCGAGCTTGATCTCGGTAACTCTCGACATGACGGTGTCGAGCACCGCATCGGTATTGGAACTCGTAAGTATGAACACAACGTCTTTTCTTGGTTCTTCGAGGGATTTCAAAAGCGCATTCTGGCTCTCCTCGCCGAGATAATCGAAATCTATTATGAACGTCTTCGTTCTTGCAAACTGGGGTTTCAGATAGGATTCGGCAACGACCCTGTCCTTGATGAAATCCACCTTGACGTTCTTGGTGTCGGAAGGCTCATAGACCCTCGTTACGTCGGGCGTTGTGAAGTTATCGAAATATTTGCAGTTCGGGCAGACACCGCATGCGCCGTCAGAACCTGCGTCAGGACACATCAGGGCCTTGGCGAATTCCTCTGCGAGCATCCTCTTACCCGTGCCTTCGGGACCTGTGAGCATGTAAGCGCCGCTGCCGCGCCTCTGAGCTTCGGCAGCCAGTCTGATCTTTATCTGTGTCTGTCCCTTAACAGCAGAAAATGCCATCAGATCTTTCCCTCTAAGTTGCTCTTTATCACTTCGAATATCTCATCAATACCGAGCCTTGCATCTATCGTAACGATGCGTCCGTCTGAATTATCGGCAAGTTCAAGATATCCCTGTCTTACGTCTTCCTGGAACTTCAGTCCCGCAAGTTCTATCCTGTCGGAAGCTTCACCCCTCTTGCCGCGTCTCTCGAGTGCTTCTTCGGCGCTGATATCGAAAAAGAAAGTGATATCGGGCTTAAGGCCTCCCGTTGCAGCCATGTTGAGGTCTGAAACGAATTCCATGCCCATACCTCTGGCTTTTCCCTGATATGCGGAAGAAGAATCAAAGAACCTGTCACATATGACGGTCTTTCCCTCCTCCAATGCGGGTCTTATTACCTCATCGGTTATCTGGGCTCTCGCGGCTTCAAAGAGCATGAGCTCAGTCCTTGCGGTCATCTGGGTATTCTTCTTGTCCAGAAGGATCTCTCTGATGCGCTCGCCTATCACGGTCCCGCCTGGTTCCCTGACGAAGATAAAGTCTTTGCCGTTATCGGTAAGATAATCCTTCAGAAGTTCGCACTGGGTGCTCTTGCCGCACCCGTCAATGCCCTCAAAAGTAATGAATATGCCCTTCATCATCAGTTGAGATTGATATTCTTGAGCGAAGCGATCTCAAGATATATTTCCTTGGTTATTCTGGCGTTCTCGCTTCTGATATCGTCGATGGTCTCAACCTTCTTGACGTTCTTTGCCGCTTCCTCGACAGGTTCTCTCTGGCGCTTGGGCTTCTTGGGACCGGGAGCAAAGCCTGTCTGCTGGTTACGCTTCTCATTACCCTGATTCTGTTCGCGGTTCTGATCGCGTCCCTGCTCACGGTTCTCGCGGTTCTGGTCACGCCTGGGCTTGTTCTGATCTCTTCCGCCCTGTTTGTCACGGTTGAAATTGCGCTCGCGGGGCTTGTTTCCTTCGCCCTGGCCCTGGTTCTCGCCGTTCTCGCGTTTTTTATCGTAACCGCCCTGTCTCTGGCCGTTATTCCTTCTTCTGTGGTTCTGACCCCTATTCCTGTTTCTTCCCGCTTCCTGCTTTGACGGATCAAATCTCTGGCGCTTTTCCTTGTTCTGTTCGTTGCTGCGGTTCTCCTGCTGCTGAACCGGTGCGCCCGAATTGTTTTCTGACATAAATTCCTCCATCTGTTCTTATGTAACGCTTAATTATAAACTCTGCCACCTGATAACTCAATTATCAACGCTTCCTATATAGGGACACTTCTTTGTCATCGGGGTGATCCTGTCCCACATCCCGGATCTCTCTTAAAGGTACCGTGACAAATGATCTCAGATACCATCTCGGGTGAGGGACCGTAAGCTCAGGCTTCATGATCACCCTTTCACCGTAGAAGATGATGTCTATGTCTATCGTTCTGGGACCCCAATGGACCTCTCTCGTCCTTAAGAGCTCATTCTCGATAACATGGATCCTGTCCAGGAGCTCGAAAGGTTCGATGTCAGTATAAAAACCGACGCATGTATTCAGAAAATAAGGCTGGTCCTCAAGCCCGACAGGCTCGGTCTCATATATCGACGCATACTGAAAACCTTCCGTGCCGTCCAGATTCCTGAGTGCTTCTTCAGCAGCGAGGATGTTTGCCTCCCTGTCTCCCAGGTTGCTGCCCAGTGACAGGATAACGAACTCCTTGCGCCTTCTCTCGAGGGATACTTCCATCGTCTCGAAGATGCCCTTAACGGGAGCTTCGGGCTTTGATACCGTCACCTTAACCATTTCGATGCGGTCATCCGCCTTGAGAACGCCGTCTGAGATCTTCTGTGCAAGGCACTCTATGAGGTTGCCGCTGTCGCCTGTCACGATCTCTTTTACGATCTCATAGATATTCGCATAGTCGACTGTGTCACCGAGTTCGTCAGTGTAGCAGCCCTTTATCCTGTCGATGAATATATCAAGGGATACAATAAACTTCTGTCCGCCTTTTTTCTCAAAATCAAGACAGCCCGTATGTCCCTCAAATTCCATTTTTGAAAGTGTTATCTTATCCAATCCCGTTATCCTCGTCTCAAACAAAATCAAATATTTGCAAAGCAGTAGAACTGGCTGTCGAAACTGTCCAGAGCCATCCTTGTTGCCGCAACATTATGAACCCTTACCATCGAAGCGCCGAGCGATGCGGCCGTGAAAGAAAGGCCTGCCGTCGCATAATCCAGCTGCATCTCATTTGCCTGGTCGCCGCCTGCGAATATCCTCGTGAAACGCTTTCTTGAGGCTGCGTAGAGAACAGGGTGTTTTCCCTGCAGGCCGAGCGAGAGGAGCGCGGCCGTGAGCTCTGCATCCATCGCCCTTGTTGTGCCGAAGCCGATACCAGGATCAGTCATGATCATGTCATCGGCGATGCCTGCTTTATTGGCGATCTCAACGCTCTCCGTCAGTTCTCTGACTGCGCGTCTGCTGATCGGATCGTAGGACAGAGTCCCTTCGCCGTTCGTCCTTCTGTTGAACATCAAAACGCATCCGACGCCGTTGTCGGCGACTGTCTTGGCCATATCCGGATCGCCCTTGAAACCCGTGATGTCATTGATAATGTCGCAGCCGACGGTTATCGCCTGCTTCGCGACTTCGGACTTCATGGTATCCACGGAGATAGGCACGTCAAAACGGCTCCTTATCACCTCAAGGACAGGTATTACGCGGTCGAGTTCCTCTTCAGCGCTGACCGGTACAGAATTGGAGCCAGTAGCCTCTCCTCCGATATCGATGCAGTCCGCACCTTCCCTGATCATGACTGCGCATCTGTCTATGGCAGCGTCCTTATCGTTGAATCTGCCGCCGTCCGAAAAAGAATCCGGCGTCAGATTGAGGATGCCCATTATCAGCGTCTTCCTGCTCATGTCGAGCGATCTCGCGCCGCACCTGTATGTACCCGAAAACCTTCCGTCTGTAGCATTCATAAGAAAGCCTCCTTCAGATCAGATGCCCGAACGCTGTCTGTTGATGAGCGCCAGAGCCTCGTTCCTTGTCCTTGCGTCTGCCCTGCATCCGCCGCGCATGGCTGAAGTAACCGTTTTTGAGCCCGGCTTCCTGATGCCTCTCATCGTCATGCAGAGATGCTCGGCTTCAAGGACAACGCAGACTGCTCTTGCATCGACGGCCTTTTCGATCTCGTCGGCGATCTCAGATGTGAGACGCTCCTGGAGCTGCGGTCTTCTGGAAAGCGTATCGACGATACGTGCGACCTTTGAAAGGCCGAAGATCTTTCCGTCTCTGGGGATGTATACGACATGTGCCTTGCCGTGGAACGGAAGAAGGTGGTGCTCGCACATCGAATAGAAAGGGATGTCTCCTATGAGGATCATCTCGTCGTTGCCTTCGCCGTGAAAGACCTTGATGTCCTTGTTGATATCCCTGTGAAGTCCCGCAAAGACTTCCGCATACATTCTTGCGACTCTCTGCGGTGTCTCCTGAAGTCCTTCCCTTTCCGTATCCTCGCCTATTGCCTCAAGTATCTCCCTTACGGCATTTTCGATCCTCGGAAGATCCATGTTCTTACGGCTCTCCTCCGGTATCGAACTGTCATTTGCGTAATCGTACATCTGTTATCTCCTTATCCTCACAGATATTTCTTTCTGTATTCCATGGGTGTCATACCCATCTGTTTCCTGAATGCGACGTTAAATCTCTGCGGCGATGAGAAACCCGACTGCAAAGATATCGCGGAAACCTTTATCTCATTGTTCTGAAGCAGCTTGCAGGCCTTCTCTATCCTCTTCTTCATCAGATAGTTCATCGGACTTATTCCCATCTCATCCCTGAAGGCGCGCGTGAAATAACCCTGGCTCAGGAATACGTAAGCTGCAGCCTCTGATACGGTGATGCCCTGATCGAAATTCTCGTCCATGTACTGCTTTGCTATGGCGACGAGCTCTTTGGCCTTGCCGTTCTTTACCCTGAGGCTCTCTTCCCACTCGCTTATGATGGCTCTGGCAATGATTATCATGAGTTCGACCGTGAGCGTCTGGACCATGATCTCCTTTGCATAGAAGTTCTTTGAATCCTCGATCACGATGCGCTCAGCGAGCTGGTTGATCTCCTTCTTCTCGCTTCCCTTTATGACGAAGAAAGGCTGCCTCGTAATCTCAGTATCTTCAGTGATACCGAGATCCGCGAACTTCAAAAAACTCTCAAGGGATATCTTGGCGAGCGAGCCAGGGATCGATACGCTCGGGCCGGCGCTGTTGATCTGTTTCTGCGTATCCTTGTTCGATCTTAAAGACTCACGAGTCTTCTCGAGATCGGAGTATTCATGCACGAAACCGAAGTACAGATTGAGCATGTCGACTTTGCCGCTCTTGATCACGACCTTATGCCTTACAAGAGGTCTTATGACCACTACAGAACCCTTTGTGAGAGTAACAGACTCATTGCCGAGAACAAGCTCTATTCTGCCTTCTCTTAAGTACAGGAGCTCATGCGAATTATGCATGCTCTCATCAGGCAGATAATCTTTCTCGTCGTAAGAGTGCTCTAAGCCTTCGATTACGATCGGCACCGAACCCTCGGACAGGAAGATGTTATCCTCGATTGCAGAAAGAAGCTTGTTGCTCATTTATATGCCCTCTCTTCAGATGAAATTGATCGCGTCGATATAGATCTCGCCGTTGCGTTCCTTATCCTCGATATAGATCCTCAGACTGTTGAGCCTGATCGGCCCGTCCTCGGAATAATCGAGCGTTATCGTCTGCCATGTAAGCTGCTGCTTGATCTCGGCTTCGCCGAAGTCCTCAACGATGAGTTTCTTCTTCTTCTGGTCGGGATTAAAGACTGAAAGCTGGATCTTCGACCTTCCGTATATCTCGATCGGCGAGAAGAGCGAAGCATATTCAAGACAAGGCTCAAAACCGTAGAGAGACTTGTCGGTCTCATAACGGATACGCAGAGAAGCGCTTCCCGTGAGCTTGTGGATGTTGTCCTGTGAGATTATTCCCTTTCCCTTGAAAGTCCTGTAGATCTCCAGAAGCTCGAATTCCGAATCCGGGGTCTTCTTTCCGACGAACTGCAGACTGTCGCATCTGGTAAAGCTCAGGTCGGGTGCAAAATATGCGGGATCCCTGTCGAACCTGAAAGGCAGGATCGGGAGATCTTCACCGTTCTTGAGTGTCGCATCGTGCGGGAAAGGCGTGAAACCGTAAGTGATGGACTGCGGTTCTTCGATGTCGTCTCTCCATACCATTACGCACATCCCGTAAAGGCTCTTTGCGTGTGCCGGATAGAATATGCGGTCTTCGCCCGCAATGGCAAATCCCGTTATATCGACGCCTGCGTCAGGCAGGTTGAGTCCGGAACCGAGATTGCTGAACTTGATTATCCTCTTGTTGCCTGCAATCTCGATGTCGTTCGGCTCAGGTGAAGACTTGCTCATCTTCGGCGAGAAGTGCGTGCCCAGAGCTATCGTAGCGAGTCTTAAGCCGAGAATGAAGCTTATCGTCTTGTCAGGCAGGAGCATGTCGTGCATGCTTACGATACCAGAAGGCATACTGAGGAGCTTTGTAAATGCCGTGAAATTCTCATTAAATTCGAGGACACTGTACGGATTGTCAAAGTCTACGTCATCGGGATGCATCGTAACGAACAGTATCGAAGGCATTACCTGCTCATCGAATACTTCCTTGGGTTCGAATACTTCAGCAAGAGTAGTAAGAAGTCCCATGAGGAACAGATCGTATCTCTCGAAAAGGAGCTCGCCCTTATCAGGCGAGAAACAGAATCCTCTTACCGCAAGGTTCTTCAAAGGAACGAGCTTAGTCCTGTAGAGGATGGACATCCTGAACTTCAGCTTGATGTATTTCTTCTCGTCTTCTTCGCTGAGCTTTCCGGGATTCTCCTTCTTCTCAGGGATCATGTTGAAATCAAGCTGGCTCGCAGAAGAGAACGAGATGTTTTCCTTATGTCCCTTTGTCTCGTTGAGGGAACTGTCACCGGATGTCGGGAAGTCTATGTCCAGAGGCTTGATATCGTCGGGGTCTTTTCCCTGCAGCATCTTGAGCTCGTCCTGCATTCCGATGTCGATATCGCCTATCTCCTTGGTCTTCTCGAACTCTTCCTTGAGTTCGACGACTTTCTTCTTTCTCTGATCGATCCAGAGGAGCTTCTCATAAGCTTCCCTGTCGAGATACAGACCCATAGAGTCAACGACATCCTTCAGAGCCTCAACCCTGTCCATGGCAAAAGGCGCGATCCAGTTGAGGATCGTGGAATCGTTATATGAGAGATCAACGATTCCGACCGGATATGAGATCTGGTCGCTCAAACGGTATGCAAACGCAAAAGCCGAAGAGGATACCTCGGCAAGACGGGCTGTCTCGGTAACCTTGATCCACTCGGCATTCTTGAAATGCGTCTTATCGTCAGCGGGATATGCTTCCTCGCCTTCTTCGAGGCCCGATCTTGAGGGCGAGAAGAATCTCAGGAAATTCATTACCTTGCGCTTCAGCGGTGCCTTCGTGGCATTTGCTTCCTTCATGGGGATCGAGAGGAAATCAGAACCCAGGAATACCCAAACGTCGCCGCATCTGATATCAGTCAGCACGGTCTGGTCGGTAAGGCACTTGAAAGTGAAAGTATAAGCGTCTCCCGATGCCTTGTAAGGCGGGATGGTAAAGCTGAACTTGCCCTTTGAGGAAGTCGTGGCTTCACGGCTCAGGATGACACCGTAATCGGTATCGAGCTTACTGACCTTCCTGCCGTCAGTAGGATCCTTGACGATCTCGAGCGTAACAGTGGCGCTCGGAGCGGCGATTCCTTCGATCTTCAGTTCTACGCCCTGCTGGAAAACACACTTGCTAGTAAGCCAGCTGGGCAAAATTATCGGATTGATCTGCATCTTTCTAACCTCAGTTATGCGAAAATGACTTCATCCGAGTATTATACATTAAAAGAAAAAAATATAGAAATTTTAAGAAAACCGCGCTGTGCGCAGGATCAGACCTCTCCAATGAGGACCTCGATACCCTTTGCGCGGCAAAGCGAAACGCTCTCGGGAGATGCGCCCGAATCGGTGACCAGATAGTCGATCCTGTCAGCAGGGATAAACGAAGACGCGGAATCAGCGCCGAGCTTAGTGGAGTCTATGAGCGCAACGATCTTCTTCGCGCGATCAGCACAAAGCCTCTTGAGCTCGAGTTCAAAGAAATTATCACCTGAAAGTCCGGACTCGGCGGAGAAACCGTTTCCGGAAACGAAATAAAACTCAGCTGAAAGCCTTCCTATCATTTCCTTCGATGAAAGGCCCTCGATCGCACCCGAATGGGGCCTGAGCATGCCGCCCAGAATGATGATAGATTTGAAGTTGCTGTTCCTCTGAAGCTCCATGGCCGTATGGATCCCGTTTGTTATTACGGTCACGTCCTTGGCCTTCTTGAGGTAAGGAATCATATGAAAAGTGGTTGAACTCGCATCCATGAAAATGGTATTCCCGTTGCCTACCAGAGTCGCGGCTTTTGCGCCTATGGCATTCTTCAGATCAACGTGGGTAACGGCTCTGACCATATAGTTCTCGCCGCTGTAAGACGCCATCTTGTGAGGAAGCCTGATACCGCCGTGGAATCTTATGATGGCACCGTCCCTCTCGAGAGCCCTGATATCAGTCCTGATGGTCGCTCCCGTAACGCCAAGTCTGGCAGAGAGGACGGTCGTATTTATCTCGCCCTCTTCTTCCAAAATATCCAGTATCTGTTTTCTTCTGTCAGGAATATTCATCTCCAAGATATTATCAAGTGAAAACCAGATAGTCAATTCCCTTTTCATTTGTTGCAGTTTCTGAAAAACACTGAAACAAAAACAGACCGTGCCTGCAAACATCGCGAAAACAGTTGAAAACGCAAATTTGCTGTCAGCTCTTCTGGAAATGCTGGTAATCCTTGGGGCTCGACCAGCTGCCTCCCCATGTCCAGCCCCTGTTGGTAAGGAGTTCGTATGCCCTGTCTGATGTCGTGATGACGTGAGCCGTGTCAGAAGACCTGTTGCTGACATAGTCTGAGGCATTGTCATGTGAATATTTCGGACTTCCGTCAGAATTATATGTGACATAAGGATTCTGCTGGGGGTTGATGTCTATCGCCCTGCCCAGGGCATGCTTCGAGAGATTGCCCGAACCCGTTGCGGGACGGTAACAGAATGCGGAAGTGTTGTTCGCATCGATTGAATACCAGTCGGAAGACTCGCCGTCCCCTGCCCAGAAATCATCGATAAGGTACATCGAATGGATCTGATAGCCTTCCGCGCACAATATCTCAAACACTTCGAGCACTTCGCCCGCAACATCCTTGTTGACGATCATCTCGCCCACCTGATAGCTGCCGTCAAAATTGATGTGCAGCATCTTCAGGTAGCGAAGATCGCTGAGCCCGATATTGCTGTTGCTGACATAAGACTTACCGTAGATCCTGTTATAGACGCTGTCGCCTTCTTCTATGGAAGAGGAAGTGAAATAGTCCGAGAGGTTCTCCCTGTCGATCTTGTCCCAGCTGATAACGTCCCCCGCGCTGTATCCCGAAAGGCTCTTGAGCTTCTCAGGCTTTGGAGTAGGCGATGGCGTGGGAGTGTCCGTAGGCACAGGTGTTGCGGTGGGTTCAGGTGTAGGCGTATCAGTAGGTATCGGTGTCGCCGTGGCAACAGTCGTCTCTTCTGTCGTTTCTGCCACATCTGTGACCATTACGGCCCCGCTCTCATCAGGCATTCCAGTTCCGGGAGATTCCGTCATTCCTGCCGACAGTTCAAGGACATCATTGTCTTGTCCGTTATACTTGATGACGAAGATGATGGTGCCGCCGATAACCATGCACATCCCGGCTATCAGAAGGGCTGTAATAAAGTTCTCTCTGCGCTTTCTCTTGTCAGACACCGGCATACTCCTGTCGCTCTTTATCGCAAGTTCAAGGACTTACCTGACAATCTTAACACAGCTTTCATTTTTCACTATCTCTATATTTTCACTTGTCATAAGAATGAAACCCGGGTTTATATAGTTTCATTGCATAATCAGGTTGTTGTAATATAATTATGTAGTTTGCGCCTGTGGTGAAATTGGCAGACACGCCAGATTTAGGTTCTGGTGAGAGATCGTGCAGGTTCAAGTCCTGTCAGGCGCACCATAACTGTTGGGCATCTGTAGGCATTCCTCTCCCGGGATCATTTCCGTTATACGGGAGAAGTATTGAACGATGGAGAAACCAATGCAAGACGGCGGCGCAAAGTACACCTATAAGGATTTTTCATTAACCTTATGTCAGGTGTTTTCTGCGCTGGCCGTTATTACTTTACATGCCAATTCCAGTTTTTGGAGTTATACGGGAACAGAAAACAACTGGTTCATCGCCAATGTGATCGAGAGCATATTCTATTTTGCCGTTCCCATATTTTTCATGATAACCGGTATTACCCTCCTGGATTATCCGGAAAGATATTCAACGAAAGAGTATTTCAAAAAACGTGCAAAGAAAGTCTTCGTCCCTTATCTTTTCTGGAGCATTGCCGGAGTAATCTATCTGCTGGCTTCAGGAAGGATAACAAAGGAAGAATTGACTCCGCTGTGGCTTATAAACGGACTCGTTTCGGGCGCCGGCATCATTGAATATTTCTGGTATTTCCGTGCTCTGTTATTTGTCTATATCTGCATACCCGTTTTCGCGTGGATCGATAAGAGCAGAAAGCTTGACGTGATCAGATATATCCTGTTTGCCTTTTTCTTCCTGAACATACTTGTTCCGTTTATTAATCAGGGATTTGATCTCGGACTTGAATGGGACTTTGAGATGACCAAGATAGCGGGATATCTTTTCTTTGCATTCGGAGGCTACTACATCTATAAAAGACCTCCTGCTCTGCAGTATAAGATCCTCATCTATGTTCTCGGAGCCGCAGGCCTGGCCATGCATCTGATCGGCACATATAAGCTTTCGACGGAATACGGCGCGATCATCGCATATTTCAAAGGATACTGCAACGTTCCCAGCGTGCTCTATTCCTTTGCCGTTTTCGTTCTTCTCTGTGACCTGTCGAAGATGATCAGCAGAGTAAACTGGCTCAAAAAAGCAGTGGAGATCATGGGGCAGTACACACTTCCCGCCTATCTGCTCCAATGGTTCATCTTCAAGCTGGTCGATGATCTGATCGGCTTAAACACACAGACCATCTCTTACCGCCTGCTTATGCCCTGGTTCATCTACGCCGTTATAATGCTGATAGTCTGGGTATTAAGGAAGATACCCGTAATACGCGCGACAGTTCCGTAACGTTTATCCGACATTAGTGTCCGCCGGTTTTTTCAACACCGCGATGCTTTTCTCAAGCGTTGAACCTGTAGAGCGAAGCGTATACGCCGTTGTTTCTCATCAGTTCATCGTGAGTTCCGCTCTCCTCGATGCCTTTCTCTGTAAGGACAAGTATCCTCTCAGCATTTCTGATCGTCGAGAGACGGTGTGCGATAACAAGCGTTGTACGGTCTTTTGCGAGACGTTCCAGGGATTCTTTTACGATATTCTCACTCTCATTGTCCAGGGCGCTCGTGGCTTCGTCAAAGATCAGTATCGGAGGATTCTTTAAGAATACTCTCGCAATGGAGATGCGCTGCTTCTGACCTCCGGAGAGCTTAACGCCTCTCTGGCCGATATCCGTATCGTAACCCTGCGGCAGATCCATTATGAAGTCATGCGCATTTGCAAGTTTTGCCGCTTCGATTATCTCTTCTTTTGAAGCACCGGGTCTTCCGTAGCTTATGTTGTCATATATGGTTCCCGCAAACATATAGACATCCTGCTGAACGATTCCGATATTGTTTCTCAGACTCTTCAGAGTAATGTCTCTTATGTCTTTTCCGTCTATCTTTATGGAACCGTTCGTAACATCGTAAAAACGCGGTATGAGGCTGCAGAGCGTCGTCTTTCCGCCTCCGGAGGATCCGACCAGGGCTACATAGGATCCGGCCGGCACATCCAGGTTTATGTGCCTCAGGACCCTGTGCGCACCGTCCTTGTATTTAAACGAGACATCCTCAAAACTTATGTCGCCCTTAACGTCCGTAAGCTCGGCCGCGTCTTCCTTGTCCTGAATGTCAGGTACGATGCTTATCATCTCGACAAAACGCTCAAATCCCGTGTATCCGTTCTGGAACTGCTCGGTGAAATCAATAAGCACTCTTACAGGTTCGGTAAAGACATTGATATACAAAAGGAACGTAACAAACTCAGGGATCTGAACAAGCCCCTTAGTCATGAGGATACCGCCCGCTATTATGACCAGGATGTTGATAAGGAACGTGAAAGCGGTCATGCCCGAATGGAATATTCCCATGTTCAGGTAACTTGCCTTCTTTGCCTTGAGGAAACCGTCATTGCCGACCTTGAACTTCTCGTTTTCGATGGCTTCGTTGGCAAAAGATTTAACGACTCTTATACCCGAGAGATTGTCTTCTATCTGCGTGTTGATCTCCGCTATCTTAACCCTGTTTTCCTTAAACGCCCTGCGCATCCTCTTGTTGAGGAAATACGCAAAAACGAACATGAACGGCAGCAGTATGAACGCCGCCAAAGTAAGGTATCCGCTTATGTTGATCAGAATGATGAACGAGCCGATTATCTTTATCAGGGATGTCACGATGTTTTCGGGACCGTGGTGCAGAAGCTCCGTGATCTCGAAGAGATCGCTCGTGATCCTGCTCATGAGCTGACCCACCTTCTGGTCATCGTAGAACGAAAAAGAGAGTTTCTGGTAATGCGCAAATATCTCCGCCCTCATGTCGTATTCCATCTTGGCGCCCATGACATGCCCGACGTAAGAGATATAGTAATTCGCGATGAACTGGATGATCACGAGAACGATCAGGATGCCTCCGACGGTCAGTATCTTCTTAAGACCTTCCTCTGAAGTCATGTTTGGTATCTCACTCGTGATATCACCGACGATCGGAGGTATCGCAAGAGCAATACCGGATGCCACGATCGCAAAGACCATATCCAGGAAGAATGTTCCCAGATAAGGCCTATAGTAACTGATCATCCTCTTAAGATTATCTTTCATCACAGTTCCTCATTCCTTTCCCCAGGTTCAAAAAGAATAACACTTTTCCGTAACGGCTTACAGACAGAGCTTCAAAAACAGGCAATACATCTGTCACTTTTTCCGAAATATTGATACCAGAAGCATTCCGAAGTGATTAAAAACCATCCGAGTGATAGAATACGCATGGAATATGTTTCATCGAAAGGAAACAAACATGGAGAACAATAACAACATAAACAGCGCACAACCCCAGATTCCTGTACAACCCGTGCAGGCTCAGCCAGTTGCTCAGCCTGTTCAGACGGCACAGCCTATGGCGGCACAACCCGCACCCGCACCTGCACCGGCCCCCGCTCCCACTCAGGCACCTGTCTATGCCCCGGCACCGGCCCCCGCGCCTGTGCAGCAGCCTGTTTATCAGCAGCCTGTTTATCAGCAGCAATATCAGCAGCCGTATCAGCAGGCACCCCAGTATGGTGTTCCCGCATATCCTGCTTCCCAACCGGCACAGCCTTCTGACGGATTTACTCCTGAGGAAAGATCTGCAAGAAGAAAGAAGGCAAACATCCTCTGCTTTATCTCGCTGGCACTTATGCTCGTGCCTTCAACAATTTCCGGAGCATTTTCGTCTACGATCGAAAACATGAGTAATATCAGCGAAGTGGCCGAGACAGTGGTAAGCATCTTCTCTGCGCTCGTGGGAGGATCCGTTATCGGCGCATGGGTACTCATGATAATCGCCAGGGTCAAGTATAAAGAGAGCAAATTCGCCAAAGTCCTCATGTGGGTATATATCGGATTTTTCGCGGCAGGTCTTATCGCAGTGGCACTTTTCATCGCGATGTGCTGGTACATTACGAAAGACTGCCAGGGTTTCTGATAAGAGATGCAGATAGACATACCCGCTTTTTCGTGGTCTCCATACGGCCTGATAGTAGTACTGTCTGTAATTGCAGGCTTTGCTGCCGCTGTCCTTCTCATGCGCAGAGCAGGCGTCGGAAAGCAGACCATATTCTACACCTGCCTTACGGCAATCGTATGCACATTTATCACATCTCTGATGGTCACGTTCAGGATAACCGAAAGAGGCATAGTATTGAGTTTTTCGGGACTCGGTGCCGCAGTCGGACTGATCAGCGGAGTCCTTATCGCCGCGCTGATCATAAGGGACAAGCCTGATGAGGTAATGGCAGCGTTTATAGCTTCTGCGCCTCTCATGTACGGACTTGCAAAGCTCGGGTGCTTTCTTGCCGGATGCTGCCACGGAAAACCCTATTCCGGGCCTTTTGCAGTCACATATCACAACGAGCACGCGGGCACTTATTTCCCTGTCCAGCTCGTTGACATGGCGGCATTCATACTGATACATATCCTCGCTGTTTTCCTCATAACAAAGATGAAAAACAAGTTCAGTGCGATCTGCATTATCCTTGCGGTTCTGATACCCGTCAGATTTGCTTTGGAATACCTGAAGTATTACCATGACGGATCACCTGTATCCTCAGGCCAGATCACGGTCCTCATTGCAGGCGCCATCGCCGTCATACTGGTGCTCGTTTGGAAGAAGATCCTCAAAATCAATTATCGTTGACAACAATTTGAGCGTTATTGTATATTTACTTTTAGGAATAAGAGCAATTTTATAAGAGGGGTAGTGTTTTATGGCTATTTGGGATAAGCCGTCGGAGAAATTCGGCGCGCCTAAGTTAAAGTCTTTTACAGCAGATTCATTAAAATGTCCGAACTGCGCATCTAATCTCGTCTACGATCTTACCCACGGGGCGATGATCTGCAGAAATTGCGGCGGATTATTCGAACCTGCGACTCTTGATAAGGTAGGTTCGTTCGGCCTGGTAAATCCCGAGAAGGATTACGACGGCACGATTGAAGTCAGCAAGGAAGACGAAGAGCGTGTCGAGATCGTCTGCAATTCATGCGGCGCCGAGATAGTAACAGATAAGAATACCTCTTCCACGTTCTGCGCTTTCTGCGGTTCGCCCGCTCTCGTATCGAGAAGACTTACGCGTGAGTTCAAGCCTGACTACATCATCCCGTTCAAGTTCGACAAGGAAAAAGCCATCAGCATATTCGAAGAGCACTGCGCAGGTGTCGATCACCTTCCCAAGGACTTCAAATCCAAGAAGATCCTTGCCAAGATGACCGGTCTGTACGTTCCCACATGGATCATCTCCACCGAAGTCGAAGTCAATGTCTGCGGAAAAGGACACATGGGAAAGAATGTCGACTCGGCATATTACGAGAACCATGCGGCAACAGACAGAAACTACTCCCAGCTTACTTACGGCAAGGTAAAGTTCAGGCTTAAGAATGTCCCTTTCGACGGCGAGATAAAGATCGCAAACAACCTTATGGCAGCCGCCGAACCTTTCGACTACTCCGAGCTCGAGAGATTCAGACCGGAATATCTTCAGGGTTTCTTTGCCGAGAAGTACGATGAGCAGCCTCTCGACATGACGGACAGGATCTACAAGCGTCTTGACAAGTACGCTCTCAAAGTTTGTGATGAAATAGATTTCGGATATGATGATTTCGTTCCGGAAGCTGACGCGAGCTTCACAAAGTATCAGAACCAGGACATCAAGTATGCCCTGCTGCCATGCTGGTTCCTGAGCATTAATTTTGACGGAAGGGATTATCAGTACATTGTAAACGGACAGACCGGAAAGGTTTCCGGAGAGTTCCCTTATGCAAAGGGCTGGGAGACCATAAACCGCACCGGAAGACGCGCGAGGATGGAAGCCATAAGCTGGAATACGGGCATCCGCGCATTCTTATATCTCCTTCCCGTTTTCGGAGTTGCATTACTGCGTCTGCTCGCAAGCCTCAGGGACGACCTCGGGTACATGAGATTCGTATACAATCACCCGATCGAACTTCTCATCATAGCGGTCACGATCGGTGCGGTAATGTATTTTCTCGCAGAGATCCTGCCTAAGATAATGCACAGCAGAGAAAAGAAAGATCTTGAGATACTCGCAAGGGCGAGCAGCCACGATCTTGCTCCCGAACAGGGCGTCGAAGCTTATTACGATTCTTCTTTCCCCATAACTGCCTATGAGACAACAAAAGATTTCATCTCGCTTGAATCAGGCTGGCATTACGAAGAAAAATATGATTACAGGACTTCAGTGCCGAAGGCAGAGGAAGAAACGGTCAATGAGAACGCGACCGTCTTTGAGAAAAAGGGACAGAGCCACCGCATGATGCAGTAAGCCCAAAGCTTACTCATCATCCAGCTTCAGCACGCTCATGAAGGCTTCCTGCGGCACTTCGACAGAACCTACCTGTCTCATACGCTTCTTACCTTCCTTCTGCTTTTCGAGCAGCTTCTTCTTACGTGAGATATCGCCGCCGTAACACTTGGATGTAACATCTTTTCGATATGCCTTGATCGTCTCGCGGGCGATTATCTTGCCGCCTATCGCAGCCTGTACAGGGATCTCGAACTGCTGCCTCGGGATATTCTCCTTGAGCTTCTCGCACATCCTTCTGCCTCTTGCATAAGCCTTGTCGGAATGAACGATGAAAGACAGCGCGTCGACGGGGTCTCCGTTCAAGAGGATGTCGAGTTTTACCAGCTTGGATCTCTGATATCCTGCAGGCTCGTAATCCAGTGATGCATATCCTCTCGTGCGCGATTTGAGCGCATCGAAAAAGTCGTAGATTATCTCATTTAACGGCATAAGGTAATGGAGCATTACCCTCTTCTCGTCGAGATACTTCATGTCAGTATATTCACCGCGGCGCTCCTGACAGAGCTCCATGATGTTTCCGACATATTCCTTCGGCAGCATTATCGTCGCTTTGACAACAGGCTCTTCCATGTAATCGATCGATGCCGGATCTGGCATGTTCGTAGGGTTTGAACAGTCAACGCAGGAACCGTCTGTCAGATGTATCTTGTAGATAACCGAAGGAGCTGTGCTGATAAGATCGAGATTGAACTCTCTCTCGAGTCTTTCCTGGATTACCTCATAGTGCAAAAGACCCAGGAATCCGCATCTGAAACCGAAGCCAAGAGCTGCGGAAGTCTCTGCGTCAAAAGAGAGTGCCGCATCGTTCAGCCTGAGTTTTTCCAAAGCGTCCTTAAGGTCTCCGTATCTTGCACCATCCACAGGATATATACCGCAGAATACCATCTGCTGTATGCCCTTATAGCCGATGAGAGGCTCACTTGCCGGATTCTCTGCAAGCGTTACGGTATCGCCCGGAGCCGTGTCCCTGACGTTCTTAATCGACGCGCAGATATATCCTACCTCGCCTGCCTTAAGGCTCTCGGTGGGTACCAGTTCGCCCGGATGGAACATGCCGAGCTCGGTTACGGTAAACTCTTTTCCGGAGTGCATCATCCTGATGCGGTCGCCTGTCTTTACGGTGCCGTTCTTGACTCTTACGCTGACGATAACGCCTTTGTATGAATCGTACTTTGAATCGAAAACGAGAGCTGCCAAAGGCTCATTCTCGTCGCCGTCCGGCGCCGGAAGATATTCGACTATCTTCTCCAATACCTCATCGATGTTGATGTCGCTCTTTGCCGAGATCAATGGTGCATATGAAGCATCGATACCGATGTCATCCTCGATCTCATGGCGCACCTCTTCGGGTCTTGCCGAAGGAAGGTCTATCTTGTTGATAACGGGAAGCACTTCAAGATCGGCATCGACTGCGAGATAAACGTTTGCGAGAGTCTGGGCCTCAACGCCCTGTGAGCTGTCGACAACAAGCACTGCGCCGTCGCATGCGGCAAGTGATCTTGAGACCTCATAGTTGAAGTCAACGTGGCCTGGTGTATCAATTAAATTGAGCAGATACGTCTTGCCGTTCGATGCAACGTAGGGAAGTCTTACGGCCTGTGACTTGATGGTTATTCCTCGCTCGCGCTCGATATCCATGTTGTCCAGTATCTGGTCCTGCATCTCGCGCTTTTCCCTTACATGCGTATGTTCGATCAGACGGTCTGCCAGAGTGGACTTGCCATGATCGATGTGCGCGATGATGCAGAAGTTTCTTATGTAATCTCTGTAGCTTTCACTCATTTGGTGTTCCTTTGTCAGATCAATCCGAAATCACTGAACGGATATACTCTGATAACGGCAATGCCTTTTATCCTGTCTACCGTGAACGGTCCGAGGTTGCGTGAATCGTTGCTTACGGGCCTGTTGTCGCCCATACAGAAATATTCATCATCTGCAAGAGTTATTTCGTTGTAGCCCTTCCTCATACCTGTATCCATAACATATGTCGTAGTGCCTGCAGGCAGATAGTTTTCCTGAAGGAGATAAAAATCCTCCGAATCAGCGGGCTTGATATAGACAGCACCGTCAGCGATCCTTATGGTCTCTCCGGGAAGACCTACGATCCTCTTAACAAGGTATTCCTTCCTCGTGTATCCTTCCATATTCTTGCCGTCGAGGATGACGATATCTCCTCTGTTGTATGACTTGAAATATGTCGCGATCTTCTGTGCGAAGATAACGTCGCCGGAACTCAGTGTCGGCACCATGGAATCGCCGTATACATTGTCTCTCTGCACGAGGAATACGACAATGAAGATACCGGCAAGGACACCGATGCAGATAGTACGGAGCCAGTCCAGGATCTCATATGCGGTAGTGCCCTTTTCGATCTTAAAGCCCTTCTTTTTCGCAGAGGCTCCGTCTCCGTTATCCGTATTTTCTTCAGCGGAGATATCATTTTCCATCTCTTTCTTCTCTTCTTCGATCATAAATTATCCCCATTCTCAATATTTGTAGCTTTGATGGCAATGTTAAGTTCGTCAAGCTGCTTATCTGATACATATCCGGGAGCATCCATCATGACGTCCTGTGCGTTCTTGTTCATCGGGAAAGGGATTACCTCGCGGATGGTCTCTTCGCCCGAAAGGAGCATGACCATACGATCAACGCCGGGAGCGATGCCCGCATGCGGCGGAGCGCCGTAGCAGAATGCGTTGTACATTGCAGGGAACTTCTTCTTAACGTCTTCTTCGCCGAGTCTGACGAGCTCGAACGCCTTGATCATGATCTCAGGATCGTGGTTACGTACGGCGCCTGATGAGAGCTCGA
>CAMVGO010000021.1 GCA_947167045.1 uncultured Clostridia bacterium | reverse complement strand
CTTGACGCCTTGGCTTGCGCCAGCCTTGACTGCCCGGCCCTATGCAGGTGCTTTAAAAGTTTACAAGAGGCGGTGCCCGCCTCCTGCATCAAAGATGCCTTGTCGGATCTTGCAAATGGTTTTTACTGTTTCCCGGCAACAAAGTACGACAAGGAACCGACATGAAAACACAAAAGTTTCCTTTCAAAAACCGACAATACCGACACAGTATTACGTAAACCGGCAGGGAATCACACAATTAATCGACAAATGCCCTGATAAATATGACACGCAAATAGGGACTGGAAGACCGTGTTTTTACAGCAAATTCAGATGAACAGTCAACTTCAGAACAGATTTACGAGCATACACTCTTGCCACAATCTTTAACTCATTGTTTAAAGTTTTTCAGACACATCTGCGGTATAATGTTAAATGTCAAAATTTCATTATCCTTTTCGAGCATTGGAAGGAGATCCACATGAAGAAACAGTTATTTACCAAGCTGTTGAGTACAGCTGTCACCGGGGCGATCGTGTTGTCGTACGGCATGTTCGTCTGCGCTGACGAGACGGAAAAGACGGAAAGTGACTCTAAATCGTTCGAGATCGCTACCGTAGAAGAGAATGTCGTAGTCGATTCCAGGTACGACAATGATGAGATGGCTGAGGGCTATATCAGGCAGAAGATGTCGCTCGGCAAAGAGGTGACTTATGCGTACGATTATGCGGGGCAGCTCGATGAGGGCACCCTTGCCGCATACAATTACCTCAGTCCCGTCATCTGCGAGATTGCTGCCGGTACACAGACATCTACAGATATCACTATTCCGAAAGAATCATTATGTTTCACTTTTACATTTGATGAACTCGGTGTAACCGGTTTCAGTGACTCTAATCTGCAGGCTAAGGTCAAGGAAAAGATGCCTGTCAATCAGGATACTCTCGTAGATGCATTGCTTTTCTCCCATCCTTACGAGCTTTATTGGTACGATAAGTCTGCGGGATGTTCTATGGGATACGGCATCCTGGGCGAAACGTCATCTGCCGGTAGTTTTATCAAAGTCACAAATTTCCATTTTAAGTATTCCGTTGCCAGCGAATATCAGGATGGCGATAGGTTTAAAGTCAATTCCACTTTCGGTACGGCTCTTACCGCCGCTGCAACCAGTGTGCGCAACATAATCAGAGACAGCGCCGGATATGACGACTACAATAAGCTCCTTTATTACAACGACATGATCTGTCTCATGACTGATTACAACCATGATGCTGTTAATAACGGTGCGGCTTACGGCAATCCATGGCAGCTCGTCTGGGTTTTCGACGGCAACGATTCCACAAAGGTTGTCTGTGAAGGTTATGCCAAGGCTTTCCAGTATCTTTGCGATAATACCGCTTTCGACAGTGATTCCATTTATGCGATCTGCGTATACGGAAGCATACCTGAAGGCGGTCACATGTGGAACATCGTACACATGGAAGACGGCAAGAACTATCTTGTCGACGTAACGAATTCCGATCCGGGCGGAAACGGAAGGACCGGTCAGAGGTATTTTCTCAAAGGTTCTTCCACCGGTTCCGTAAGCAGCGGATTCACCGTAAACGGCGCTAAATTCCAATATTATGCTGATGTAACGAATTTCTACCCCGAGAGCGCTCTCACGCTCGCTAAGTCGGATTACTCTTATACTGCTCCGGCTGAATACAACATCACGGTAATCAATAATGTTGGTGGAACAGGTTATGTCGATCCTACAAGGGCAAGAGCCGGTCAGACGATCAATTCTATGCTTATTCTGGATGAAGGTTATTTATTGGATGGTATAAAGGTCAACGGTGAATTTATAGAAGGCGGCAGTTTTAAGATGCCTGCCAAGGATACTACGGTTGAGTTCGTTTTCAAAAAGCAGGACTTTACCGTTACTCTCCTTGATGTTCAGAACGGTACGGCGACGCTTTCAGCCACAACCGCTCAGATGGGTGATACCGTTACCGTCACGGCTATACCTGATACAGGTTATGAACTCGACTGCATCAAGGTCGACGGCGTTGCGATAACGGGCAATTCTTTCGAGATGCCTTACTATAACGTCAAAGTAGAAGTCCTCTTTAAGCAGAGCGTTTATAGCGTCTGGGTATTTTATGCCGGCGGCGGCAAAGCATATGCTTCTGCAAATACTGCTCACTATGGTGATACGATAACGCTGACATACGATTACCCGGCGGGATACGAGATCACCAGAATCTCGGTATTTGATGAAAAAGAAAATTATTACACTGTCACAAATGATTCTTTCACAATGCCTGCAACGGAAGTTTTTGTTGAAGTTGAATTCGACAAGATCAATTACAATATCACGTTCGATACTGTTGAGAATTGCAATGCGTCTGTGAAGAAAAATACTGCTAATGCATTCGAAGATGTCACTGTCACCGTGGAACCTTTCGAAGGCTACGAACTCGATTACATCACTGTCAACGGAAACATGATAAACGGTTGCACGTTCGAAATGCCTTTAGGTGACGTCACTATAAATGTATTCTGCAAGAAGACAGATTACAGAGTAAAGCTCGATCTGTTACAGAACTGTGATGCTTCTCTCAGTGCTTCTACTGCAAACTTCGGAGACGAGATCACAGTGACCGTCGATCCTGTCGAAGGTTATGAGCTCGACTACATTAAGGTCAACGGAACCGTAATCGACGGCTACACATTCACAATGCCCGCAAATGATGTAGCGGTAGACGTTGTCTGCAAGAAGATCGATTACACGGTCAAGCTCGACATTGTCAAGAACTGCGACGCTTCATTGAATACAGATACGGCAAATGTAGGCGATGAGATCACTGTAACCGTAGACCCCGTCGAAGGTTATGAACTCGACTACATCAAGGTCAACGGAACCGTAATCGACGGCTACACATTCACCATGCCCGCAAATGATGTAGCGGTAGACGTTGTCTGCAAGAAGATCGATTACAGATTAAAGCTCGATCTGATCAAGAACTGCGACGCTTCATTGAATACAGATACGGCAAATGTAGGCGATGAGATCACTGTAACCGTAGACCCCGTCGAAGGTTATGAACTCGACTACATCAAGGTCAACGGAACAGTTATTGACGGCTATACATTCGTCATGCCCGCAAACGACGTCGCTGTAGACGTTGTCTGCAAGAAAATCGATTACACGGTCAAGCTCGACATTGTTAAAAACTGCGACGCTTCATTGAATACAGATACGGCAAATGTAGGCGACGAGATCACCGTAACCGTTGAACCCGTCGAAGGTTATGAGCTCGACTACATCAAGGTCAACGGAACTGTTATTGACGGCTATACATTCGTCATGCCCGCAAACGACGTCGCTGTAGACGTTGTCTGCAAGAAGATCGATTACACGATCACGATGAACATCATCAAGGACTGTGATGCAGCTCCCAACACAACGACTGCAAATGAAGGCGATGAGATCACCATCAATGTAGAACCCGTTGAAGGATATGAATTCGATTACCTCGAAGTAAACGGCACGAAGATCACGTCCAAGGTATTCGTAATGCCCGCTGAGAACGTTATTGTAAACGTCTACTGCAAGAAGGTCGACTATACGATCACGATGGGCATCATCAAGGACTGCGATGCCGAGACGAACGTTGCAGGCGCAAATGCCGGCGACGAGATCACGGTAACGGTTACACCTGTTGAAGGCTATGAGTTCGATTACATTGAAGTAAACGGTACAAAGTACACGACAACTACATTCCAGATGCCCGCAGCAAACGTTACAGTTAATGTTTATTGCAGAAAGATCGATTATACGGTCACAGTAACCGCAGGCAATGGCGGTACTGCAGCAGCATCCGTCAACACAGCAAATGTAGGCGACGAGATCACCATCACGCCAACTCCTGAGACCGGTTATGAGTTCAACTACATCTCGGTCAACGGTGTGAAGTTCTATGCTAAGAAGTTCCAGATGCCTGCAGCAAATGCTGAAGTTGAAGTAGTATTCAAGAAGATCGCTTATAAGCTTTCCTTCGGCGAACTGGTAAACGGTACGGCCAGATTCTCCAAATCTCCTGCAAACATGGGTGATAAGATCACTGTAAAACTCGTGCCTGACGCTTATGCGGAGTTCGATTACATCCGCGTAAACGGCGAAAAGATCAACGGCAATACATTTACAATGCCTGCAGGATCTGTTGTCGTAGACGTATACTTCGTTAAGATCCAGTTCCCGATCACTGTTGCAGAGACAGTCAACGGCACTGTCGAACTCCCTGAAACAGCAGGTTTTGACGACGTGATCACTGTTGTCACCACACCTGACACTGGCTACGAAGTCGATACCATCAAGGTCAACGGTTCCGTTTTAGACGGCGATACGTTCGTAATGGATGCAGGCGAGATGACTGTTGAAGTTACATTCAAGAAGAGCGTTTATAACGTAACTCTTGCGTCGACAAATAACGGTACGGCAACTGTCTCGGCAACGACAGCAAATTACGGCGATGATATCACCGTTACCGCAACTCCTGCTGACGGCTATACGCTTGATACCGTTAAGGTCAACGGCGAGGCTATCGATGGCCTGACTTTTAAGATGCCTGCAGAAGACGCAACTGTCGAGGTAACATTCAAGAAGGATACGTTCGCTGTAACTCTTACTTACGATTCAAAGCTTGTAACAGTAAGCGGTATTTCCGCAACAGGCAGCTCCAAGGTCGGCACGAAGTATGAGTTCACCGTAACAGCTGCAGATAAGTATGAGATCGCTTCCGTCAAGGTAAACGGTACAGAGATATCTGCTGCTGGCGGAAAATATACGGTAACTCAGCCTGAAGAAGATATCGAGATTGCTATCGAAGCCACTTTGGTATATGTTCCTAAGAACGGCTGGGTAACTGAAGGCAGCAACAAGTACTACTATGTTGATGACAAGGCGGCTACAGGCTGGACCAAGATCGAAGGTTCCTGGTATTACTTCAGCACCAGCGGCGTAAAGCAGACCGGCTGGGTAAAGGTCGGTTCTTCCTGGTACTATCTCGATAATTCCGGTGTCATGGCAACAGGCTGGAAGCAGATCTCCGGCAAGTGGTATTACCTGAAGTCCAACGGCGTCATGGTAACAAGCTGGCAGCAGATCTCCGGCAAGTGGTACTATTTCGAGAATTCCGGCGCAATGGTAACCGGCTGGAAGCAGATCTCCGGCAAGTGGTATTATTTCGAGAATTCCGGCTCGATGGTATCAGGTTGGAAGCAGATCTCGGGCAAGTGGTACTATTTTGAGAGCTCCGGTGCAATGAAGACCGGCTGGCTCAAGGACGGCAACTCCTGGTATTACCTGAATAGCAACGGCGCAATGGCAACAGGCTGGCTCGAGCTTTCCGGCAAGTGGTACTATCTTGAATCTTCCGGCGTCATGGTCACAGGTTCCAAGAAGATCGGCAGCAAGACATACAATTTTGATTCGAACGGCGTATGTCTCAATCCCTGATCTGCAGTATCTGATAAATGATTAACGTTAGAGGCCTCCTTCGGGAGGCCTTTAATATGTTCAAATTCCGCTTTTCAGCCTCAAATAGAAAAAAACGCTAATGTTATACTGATTCAGGACTGTAAATGAATTTAGGGATTTCAAATAGGAGAATCTGATATGAAAAAGTGGTTATCCAAGCTTTTGTGTACAGGCATCGTCATGTCTGTCGTCCTTTCGTACGGTATGTGCGTTTTTGCCGATGAAAACGATGAGCCTGAAGTGACAGATGATACTGAAGTAACTGAAACTGCAGATGGTTCTGATGTTGATGAAGCAGAGGAAACTGATGCTGATACTGATACCGAAGCAGCCACAACTACTGATGCCGACACTGATACTGCAACAGTAACCGACACCGACAACGTAGAAGGCAGCTGGTTCACTTTCGAAGACGATAAGACCAACGAAGAACTCGCTGAAGGCTATGTGTCGAGGAAGATGTCTCTTGGCAAGGAAGTAAGCAACTCGAGCTTTGATTATGCCGAGTGTCTTGAAGGTTACGACCGGCCCGTTTTCGAATATCTCATGCCGATTATGGCGGAGATCGCGGACGGAAAGAGGAACGAGACTGTCATCACGATACCGGACAGCGTATTCAGTACTGACCTGACGGCCGAGGATCTTGAAGTAGAAAGCCTTGATGGGCTGGGTGATTTTGAGCTCTATGTGCTTTCGATGTCGCATAATCCGGTACACGTAATGCAGGTCGTATATGCACTTATGCATTCTTCGCCTTACGAGCTTTATTGGTTTGACAAGACACAGGGGCTGAGTGTTCATCTTGAGGCTGTAATTAAGAACGGTTATGTTCATGTATGCGGCCTGACATTGGGCTTTGTTGTTTATGAGGATTTCCGCAACGGGAATGAATTTAATATTAGTCCTTATTTCGGCAGCGGTCTTAAAAAGGCTGCGGCCAATGCAAAGGCCATCATAAGCGAATGCGCAGGCATGGACGACTATCACAAGCTCATGGAATACCATAAGAGGATATGTCTTCTTACCGACTATAACTTTGAAGCTTTCGGCCACGGATCACATAAATACGGCGACCCTTTCCAGATGGTATGGGTGTTTGACGGAGATCCGGAGACCAATGTCGTCTGTGAGGGTTATGCAAAGGCGTTCAAGTACCTTTGCGACAACACGGCATTCACTAGCGACGAGATCTACGCAATATCAGTAAGCGGTATATGCCAGGAATCCCATATGTGGAACATCGTCCACATGGATGACGGCAAGAACTATCACGTAGACATCACGAATTCCGATCCTCAGGGCGAAGGCAATTACAGCCTTGCGCTCTTCATGAGAGGCGCATCGGGAAACGTCAGCGAAGGTTATACATTATCTGACATCTATTATTCTTATGACGAGGACATGATCACTCTCTACGGCAATGATGTCCTCTCTCTTGCAGAAGAAGATTACGACAACAGCAAGCCCGGCGGCGAGCATGATATCATGATCAGCACGCTCTATAACGGCAAAGTATCTCTGTCGAAGACAAAAGCCGCTGAAGGCGAGGAGATAGAGATCACCGTTACGCCGAACGAGGGCTATGAACTCGACGTCATCAAGGTGAACGGCGAGGAGATCACGGGAACCACTTTCGTAATGCCCGACAGGGATGCGATGGTCAGGGTCGTCTTCAAGAAGATCCAGCACAAGATAACTCTTGTAAAGACGGGTAACGGATATGTCAGCATATCCAAACAAACCGCAGGGATCGGTGACTTTGTAAATGTTTCAGCCGCCGCTGACGACTGGTATATCCTGGACTGCATAAAGCTGGACGGTGAAGTTTTGAGCGACACTGTTTTCGAGATGCCCAACAAAGACGTTACAGTAGAGGTCGTTTTCATTCCGGCAGATTATAAGATAACCGTGGAAGATGCTCAGAACGGATTTGTAATGGCAAATCTCGATTATGCGAATGAGGGCGACACGGTCTATCTGAGTGTTCACGCGTACACGGGTTATGAACTGGAAAGCCTTATGGTAAACGGGAAAGAAATCAGCGGCGAATCGTTTGTGATGCCCGCTTCGGATGTTACTGTCACGGCCACATTCCGCAAGACAGAATATACTATCACACTTAAGACATCGGGTACCGGAAAGGCTTCTCTGTCAAAGACAACGGCAAATTACAGGGATCAGATCGAAGTCACCGTTACGACCGATGACATGCATTATGCCGTCATCACCGTAAACGGTAGTGAGATCACCGGAACGACATTCAAAATGCCGAACAAGGACACGACCGTTACCGTCACGTTCGAAGGCAAGCCCTGCAAGGTAAATCTCGTATACGATAAGACAATGGCATTCTGCGAACTTACTCTGGGCCCCGGTGAGACGAGTACCGAGAGCCTTATGGTTCCGTACGGCACGCTTCTCGGGATATGCGTAAACCCCAAAGATGGTTATGTCGTCCTCGATCAGAGAGTTGACGGCGTCTCGCAGCGTTACCAGATAGATCACAACCAGAATTCATTTTCTTTCGACGTTTATGTAAACAAGCCCGAGATCACGGTCGAATTTGAGTTTAAGCTCAAGAGCGAAGCGAAAAACGGATGGATCAAGAAGGGCGATGACTATTACTACATCAGCGCCTATACATACCACAAAGGATGGCTCCTGCTTGGCAATAAGACATATTACATGGATTACAACACCTGTAAGATGGTCACCGGCTGGAAGAAGATCGACGGGACCTGGTTCTACTTCAAGAACTCCGGCGAAATGTATACCGGCTGGCTTAATCAGAGCGGCAAATGGTACTATCTCGATGAAATGGGCTTTATGGCCACCGGTTGGCAGATCGTTTCAGGCAAGTGGTACTATTTCGAGTCCGACGGCACAATGTGCACGGGCTGGCTCGATTTAGGCGGCAGCTGGTATTATCTTGATGAATCAGGTGCCATGGCCACCGGCTGGAAAGAGATCTCCGGCAAATGGTATTACTTTGACCTGAAATACGGCAGCATGAAGACCGGCTGGGTAAAGGACGGCGGCAGCTGGTATTTCCTTAAGGATAACGGCTCGATGGCGACCGGCTGGATCAAGGATGGCAGCAGCTGGTATTACCTTTCTAAGGCCGGCGTGATGCAGAAAGGGTGGCTCAAGCTCGGAAACAGCTGGTATTACCTGGACGGCACGGGCGTCATGCAGACGGGCTGGGTTCAAATAAGCGGTAAGTGGTATTACTTCTATTCATCAGGCGCGATGGCTTCGAATACAACTGTTGACGGGTGTAAGCTCGGTGAAGACGGTGCGTGGATAAAGTAAATGTTTGGACTGCATGTGATGGAGGCACAACCTGTAACCAGTGTACTGTATCTGATGAAGTAGGTTTAAAATCTGTCCCAAAAGTTCAAAAATGTTTCACTAGGGATAATTTTCAGAGGTGATTTTATCCCAAAAGCTTAAAAATACTTCACTTGGGATAATTTTCGTCCCGCATTTTATCCCAAACCTCAAGAAAACTTCATTTAGGGATAATTTTGAACTCAATTTTTATCCACAAATGCAAGAAAACCTCATCTTGGGATAATTTCAAGCTCACCTTCCCAAAGTCGAGGTATCGAAATATTGAAAAGACGAAACCAGGCATTTTCGTGACGTTTTGGTGAAACTCATCTTTTATACCGCTAATCGATTGACTGCCGGCATCGGAAGATTAACCACCCGCATCGGTAAATTAACCGCCCGCATTTGCGGTAAAGCATAAATTATTATAATATAGTGCGGAAATCCGAGGCTCTGTTTTATGTGGGGCCTTAAAGATCTGGAGTGCTTCGGACCGGTGGGAAATGAGCTGTCATCTGTACAAAAGGCTGCGCTTGCCCTTTTTAAGGCAGGCCTGACCGGTAACGCATGTACGTTGCCGGCTGATCCCGATTGGAGCCAGATACACCAGATCGCTTTGGATCAGGGCATGATGTGCGTCGTCTATAATGCCATCAAGTCGTCAGGCATTTCAGTGCCTTCAGAGATCCTCAGGACATTTCAGGCGGAATCTCTTGCGACTATAAGATCAGACAGGCTTCAGATAAATGAGATAAATGCTCTGTTCGGCGAGTTCGAAGCAAAGGACATTGACTATCTGCCTTTGAAGGGCATTGATTACAAGGCTCTCTATCCGAAGCCCGAGTATAGGTGGATGGCAGACGCCGACATATATTTCCGCAAAGAGCAGTATCAGGAGATATCGCAGATACTTGAAGCAAGGGGCTTCGTCTTCGACTGCGAGTCAGATCACGAATACATCTGGGAAAAACCGGGAGTATTAAAGCTCGAGCTCCACAAGGTCATGACAGATCCGTCTTATCAGATATACATTTCGAGATTTAAGGACGGGTTTGAGATGGCCGAAAGAGTGGGGAACACCCACCGTTACAGGTTCGGCGCTACGGACCAGCTCGTTTATGCGACGGCGCATTTCACCAAGCATTACATGTCGATCTGCCCTAATGTCAGGAACCTTCTGGACATGTACTTCCTTTCCAAAGATCCGAAGGTCGATCAGAAGAAACTGGATGAGATGCTCGACGGGCTGAGGCTTAAAAAGCTCTATTCATATGCGGTAAAGGCCGTTGACTGCTGGCTCAATGACAGGCCTTTCGATGAGAACTGCCTCATGATCTTAAACCGCACGCTCACGAATTCCGCGGAGTTCAACGAGAAGAGAAAATATTTTTTCATCGCTGCGAGCATGAACAAGGGCGGGTCCGAATTAAGTTCCAAGTCAAAGAACAAGACGCTTATATACAGGCTCTTTCCGCCTGTGCTGATAATGAAGTATAAGTATCCGGTACTGAGAAAATTACCCGTGCTCCTGCCTTTCTGCTGGATACACAGAGCTTTTGAGGGCGTTTTCTTCAAGCACAAGCTCGTGAACGTCTTCATGAAGGAATATAAAGAATCTCCCGACCAGGTCAGGGCCTATGTCGAAGAGATGGAAAAGCTCGGTCTCGAGGAGTGGGTCGAACGGGTGGATCTGAGATGACGGACCACTCTGCTTCGGAAAAAAGACTCACGGACATGCTCTTCGGCAGGAGGGATCTTGCACTTATATCTTCAATGGGTTCCGGCAGCGTTACAGACATAGATGCGCTTACGGCAGGTCTTGATCCCGATAATGAGAGTCTCATATACATGCTTTCTTTGAGTTTATTGGGTTACCGCACGGGTTTTGAAGGTTTTCCCGAGAACGCCGTGCCGCGCCTTCAGGGCCTTCACAGATACTATCAGGTCAGGAACGGGGCCGGTATGCCATGGTTCCGCAACCAGCTGGACAGACTGGGAAAAGCCGGGATCCCCGTAATGCTCACAGGCGATACCGCCATGAGGGCTTACTATTCGCCCGATAATCCGAGGATGTTCTCACAGTATGGTCTGACGGTCGTATCCGAGAAGTACGACGAAGCGCTTGTGCTTTTAAGGGATGCCGTTAAGAATGCCGATAAAGACAGCAATTTCGACAGGACGATGCAGGACATCACGGTGATAAGGCTCTTTGAAGGTGTTCCCGACAAGAGATTCACTATAGAATGTTCGCTCTGGACAAGGGCTTCCAAGTTTGAATATCTCGGCCACGAGGTCTATGTTCCATCAAAAGAAGACATGCTTATATACCTTTTGTGCGTGCCTTACGGTCCGTGGGCTTTGGAAGAGGATATCAACCTCAGGACGAGACGTGTGACCGATGCCTGCGCGATCCTGATGGCCGGTAAAGACTTTGATTACGGATATCTGGCAAATGCTGCTTCGATGTCAGGCGCTTACGACACGGTAAGGTATTACTTAAGCCTTATCAATGTTTGCGTTCCGGGGATGATACCCGATGAGGTTTGGTCAGAGCATTTTGCAGCTGACGGTTCTTTCGAAGAATACTTAAACCTCATGACGGATTTCTGTAACGTGAGAAAAGACGGTCCCGCGCCGGGCGGCAAGATAACTTCGAAGAGCCCTTCGGCGCTTCTTAAGAAGGCGCAGATAAAGAGCGCCAGGGAAAAGGTATTGAGATTCATGGAAAAGAGCAGGGAAGTTCATGGGTAAACATACATTGTCAGAATATTTCCGCTATGTGGATAAGAGGATCGCAGAGCAGAGGGAAGATGGAGATACTTCCTTTAAGATCTCCGTCTGCGGTCAGATAATAGAGCAGAGATTCACGCTCAGGGCACATGCCGAAAGCGTTAAGAAATACATGACCGGCATTATTGTGGGCAATGACGTTAAGCCTGATGCGGTCTTCTATTATTGGACCGAAGATGTCAAGGCATATGAACCGCCGCAGGCAGCTTCAGAGACAGCCGTATGGCAGAGTAAAGACGAGACCGGATACATAAGGGTTACTCCGGGATACGGCATGGTAGGCGTCGACTATACTGAGAACACTTACTATTTCTGTAGAGAGCCCAGGAGCAATCCCGAGTCGATGCTCTACGGTCATGCCATGATCGTAGCTTTCGGGCAGTGGGCAAAACATAACGGACTGATGCTGCTTCACAGTGCATGCGTCGGTGTTGACGGCAAGGGCGTACTCCTTTCTGCCAGAGGCGGAGGCGGGAAGTCCACTCTCGCAGTATCGTGTCTTCTGGGCGGATTCGATTTTGTGGCAGACGATTATGTGCTCGTAAATAAAGAGGGACCTTTGAAGGCAATGCCCTTATACAGGACTGTGAGCCTCAATCAGGATATGGCAGCCGTTTTAAAGCCGGATATGGAGATCGTAAGGATCGATCATGACAGAAACGACAAACTGATGCTCGATGCATCCGGTTTTTCCTATGTCAATGAGCTGCCCGTAGATGCTATAATATGCCCCAGAGTATCTGATGTTGACGAGCCTGAGATACGAAAGACCAATCCGGGGCCGGTCCTCGTTAAGCTTATCGATTCGACGGCTAGCCAGCTTGGTGTCTTCCGCGATCCTGAACCTTATCGTATAATGTCTCAGCGGCTCATCGGGAAACCCGTATATGAGATACTCCTTTCGCGCGATCTCGAAAAGAACCGCGATGCACTAAGAAAATTTATAAGTGAGGAACTTTGAAATGTATAAACTTAACGAAGAGAAGATGTTCTACGATATGGCTGACGGTCAGGCTGTCGTCATAAATTTCGAGACAGGAATGTACTACGGCACGAGCAGCCTTGCATCGGCTGTGCTCGATCTTCTTGTGAAGAATGCTGACCCTTCAAAGGTATTGGATGCGGTCAAGGCTCTTGACGGCTGTCCTGCTGACATCGATGCTTCTTTCAAGGCTTTTATAGATGAGCTTATCGCAAAGGCCATAGTTGTCGAGAGCGGTTCATCTGATGATGTTGACATCTCTATTGACGCTGCTGCTCTTGCAGACGGCTTTGCACTTACGCTTAACGAGTTCTCTGAAGTTCAGGATCTTCTCCTGGCAGATCCCATCCACGATGTTGATGTCGATGCCGGATGGCCTGTAATGGGTGAAGGTGACGGCAACAATTAAGCGGAGGATCTTTCCTTGGACATCACGATCGGCCGGCCTTATATCGAGAATGGAACTGAAGATATCCGTCTTTGTTCCGATATCAGGTTCGGTGACCGTTCATTCCAGCTCTGGTTCTCGTTTAATGAAGGAGTTCGTGACCTTTTAATTAGCGAACGCTGCGATCCTTTCGTAGGTGTACTCCTGCCCGAAGCGATGAAGCGCGGGATGTCCATAACATCTGAAACACCCATATCTTCAACGCTTTTATATCAGTTCAGGGAACATCTGATTCCCACCATGAGCGCGGCTTTGAAAGGATTTCAGGATATAAGACTGGAAATCCCTTCAGTCCACGAATACAGTTCTAAACCCTCATTAACTGCAGGGTCTTATACTCTGCAGGACTGCGAATATCCAGTTGATATTTATGTCGTCTTAAGATCAGGCGCTTATAAGGACTGGAATGTGTTTCAGGATATCTGCGAAAAATGCAAAGGCGAAGCGGACAAATTTGCATTTATCAACTCTAATATTGACGAGCTCTTTCCTGAATCTGACCCTCATTCTGAATATATAAGGATGCTCTCTTCCGTTCTGACTTTGCAGAAGGGTATATCTTCGTTCAGGTTTAAAAGAGATCTTTTACCGTTCTCGGACGGCTGGGATAATACCTTTAATGTCAACAGGGAAGAGTGGTTCTCTATTCTTGTAACGGGCAATTTCAAGACTGAGGATATTTCATTCTATGTCGATCCCGGAGATGACATTGATTGCTGTGAAACGCCCTTAAATTCTTCACGTGACATAGTCATCGGGAAGCCTCAGATATCAAGCGGAAACGGAATTACCAGACTTACGGCTGAAGTCAGGATCGAAAATGATGTAATACCCGTATGGTTTGAAGTATCATATGAATACGGTTGTTATTTCACGGATGACAGGCTCGATCCGTTTGTTGTCCCATTCCTTCCAAAGGCAATGAAGGAAGGACGCAACATCATCTGTAAGGCGCCCGTTTCAAGAAGGCTCTTGTTCCAGATCAGAAGATATCTCATCCCTGGATGCTCAGCGAACATGAAGAGCTTTGATGCGGTCAATGTTTTCGCTGATGAGGCAGATGACATAAAAGAGAATGCCGGCGCTGTCGCAACAGGCTGCACCTGTGGCGTCGACAGCATGTTCACGATATCGAGGATGCTGGATTCCGGTATCAAGGGATTCGATCTTACTCATTTCATTCTCGTCAACTGCGGCGCGCTCGAGAGCGACGACAACGAAGAGACTTTGAGGATAATGAATAAGCGCATCAGCAACGGTATCTCCAAAGATACCGGGCTTCCCGTTGTCTGCATCAATTCGAACCTGGACAGGATCTTCCCGGGCGAGATATATCTCTCTGTAGTAGTCTTCAGGTTTACCTCAATGCTCATAGCAATGCAAAAGCTCTTCGGGATATATTATTTCTCGTCGTCATTTGAATATACGAGCTTTTGTTTTGATGACAATATCTGCGAATACTATGAAGAATTCCTCTTGCCCTGCTTAGACCTTGCAAGGACAAGATTCTTTTCCTCAGGCGCGACTTATAACCGCGTAAGCAAGGTCACGTCGCTTTCTGATTTCAAATATGCTCAAAAGTATCTTCATCCCTGTGTATACGCAAGGCGCGATACCAACTGCGGTAAGTGCGGAAAGTGCCTTCCCACAATAACCGCGCTCTATGCATTGGGAAAACTTGATAGTTTCGGAGAAGTCTTCGATATAGAAGATTTCCATAAGAATACCGACAATTATATCGGCAGGACCATCGCAGAGAAGCATCATCATTATGACGGTGAAAGTTACAGGCTCTTAAAAGAAAAAGGTCTCATTACTAAACGTGCCGATCAGATCGGAGCCATGATATCAGCTGCCCGTACAGCAGCCAAAAAGCACAGGAATGAACTTTTGAATCAATCCGGAGAGGCAGGTCAATGACAGATATGAAAATCTCAGTCCTGATCGTTGCCTACCAGGCCGAAAACTATATCAGGCAGACAATTGAGAGCGTTCTCTCACAGACGTTTTCTCCTTTTGAGATAATCGTTATAGATGACGGCTCGACCGACAAGACAGGTGAGATAGTATCTTCTTTTCCGCAGGTACGTTATGTTGCGTCAGAACATAAAGGCATCGCATGTGCGCGCAATCTTGCAGTAAAAGAATCCAAAGGTGACTATGTTGCATTTCTTGATGCAGACGATCTCTGGCTTCCTTCAAAGCTCGAAAAGCAGGTTCGGTATTTGTGCGATAACGTTTCCGGTCAGATAGTCTTTTCGCACTATGAAAATTTTACAGACATACCATCAGATCAGCTTACGGAAAGACAGAGGAAGGTAATGGAAAATCTCTCGTATCCGTATCTTGCAAGCGCACTGATAAGCAAGTGTGTTTTCGAAAAGTACGGCTTTTTCGACGAGAAATATACTTACGGGGAAGATACTGAATGGCTCAAGCGCCTGCAGTTTGCCGGGCTCGACCTGTCGCATGAGATCCCTGAGGTATTATATAGAAGGCGTATTCACGATGGCAACATCACTTTGTCCCATCAGACTCCGGGACAGAAGGAGATGTTATCCTTAATGGCTGATGCCATAAGGCACGCCAATCAGATCAAGAGTGCATCCGGAGATAAGAATGAGTAAGAAACTGTCAGTAGTAATACCTGTTTATAATGCGGAGAAATACATAAAAGAAGCTGTGAATTCAGTACTTTCACAGGGTTGGGGCGGTGATATAGAGATCATCGTAATAGACGATGGCTCGACTGATCGTTCTTGTGAGATAGCCGAAAGCCTCGGCTGCAAGGTCCTGCACCAGGACAGACAGAGAGCCGCGAACGCAAGGAACCAAGGCATAAAGGAAGCTGCAGGAGATCTTATCTTCATGCTCGATGCTGATGACAAAAGCGCTCCGGGATCGCTTTTGAAACTGTATGCGCCTTTTGAAGCTGACGATTCCGTAGCAGCTTCATTCGGTAAGACTGTTGATTTCTATTCGCCGGACATGCCGGAAGAAGAGAAGAAGATCAAGATACGCACTGAACCTTATTCCGGGATCCTTCCGGGCGCATCACTTATAGCTCGTTCTGTATTTGAGAAGGTCGGGCTTTTCGATCCCTCAATGACAAGCGGTGAGACAGTCGACTGGATGGTAAGGCTACGTTCGAGCGGCATGAAGACCGTTCAGATTGAAGATACTGTCTTAAAGCGCCGCATACACATGACCAATACCGGCAGGACGGACCGCAGGGAAGAGATGAAGAACTATGCAGCTCTCCTCCGCAAGAGGATGGGCAATAAATGAAAGACCTCGTCTCGCTCATTGTCCCTGTCTATAACTCGGAAAAATACCTTCCGCGTTTCCTCGACAGTATTCTGGCCCAGACATGGCAACCTTTGGAGATTATATTGTCTGATGACGGGTCTTCTGACGGTTCAGTCGGTGTTATAAGATCTTATCTTGACAGATTTCAGGATAAGGGGATATCAGTTACTGTCATTGAGTCAGAACATAAAGGGCAGGCTTCGGCAGTAAACGATGCTCTAAAGCTTGTAAAAGGCGAATATCTGACCTGGTGTGATTCCGATGATTACATGTTCCAGGAATGCATAGAAAAGAAGGTTCTGTATCTAAAAGACCATCCTGATATAGGAATGGTACGTAATGACGGACTTGTCTATGACGGTGATAATGATACTGTCATAAGGAGCAGCACCAAAGAAGAAGACCGCAAGGAACAGCATATCTTCGACCAGCTTTTATGGCAGACGACTTATTGTTATGCCGGCTGCTATATGGTCAGGATGTCTCTTTTCGATTCATGCTATCCTGACCGCGGGATACCGTTGTCAGCCGAAGGCCAAAACCTTCAGCTTTTATTGCCGCCGGCATCCAGGACTGACTGCGGATTTGTTCCCGAAGTCCTGCATCACTACTATCAGAGAAAAGCCGGGCATTCCAGTCAGAGCAGGAGCTATACTCAGACTTTGGAGCGCATCAACGGTTTTAACGACCTTTTCTTAAGGATACTTCCTTTCTGTGACGTCGATCAGGACAAGTACAAAAAGGTCATCGAAGAAATTAAGAAGAAAAACATAGAGCAATTAAGGTATTCTATGGTCATGAGAGTCAAAAAGGAGATGGGTGAATCTTGAAAGCCGGAATAGTAACATTTCACGGATCTGATAATTTCGGTGCAGTACTGCAGGCATATGCGCTGCAGCAGACACTTGGATCTTTAGGCGCCGAAAGCGAATTCGTTTCGCTCCCTCAGATCCCTAAGCAGAACAGTTATCCGCTGACAGGTCCCGCGGCCGTGTTCGCGAAAAAGATAGTTGCTGAGGGAGAAGTGAGATCAGCTCATTTCAAGGCTTTCAGGGAGCAGTACCTTAAGTGCTCAAAGCCCTATGCCAAAGATGATTACAAGACCATCGCGTCAGACTTCGACTGCTTTATCGCAGGTTCCGACCAGATATGGAATCTGAGGATACCGGAAGTCGACGAGCGCTATTTTCTGCCTTTTGCCGAGCCTTCGCAGATGAATTCATATGCCGCCAGTTTCGGAGCCGAAGAGTTCCCGGAGAAAGTCAGGGATTATGCCGGCAAGGCTCTTGCCAGGTTCAATAAGATATCCGTCCGCGAAGCATCAGGACTCGATATAGTGAAGTCCCTGTGCGGCAGGGAAGATGCCGTCGTGTCATTGGATCCGACATTATTGTTGTCACGCGGGGATTGGCTTGAGGTCGCATCGCCCGCGCCGGCTGAAGATTACTATCTCCTGTTCCTCGTCAAGTACGATGCAGGACTTCATAAGAAAGCGAAAGATGCTGCAGCCGCAGACGGAAAGGAACTTAAGGTCATCACGGCTGCATTCATGCCTCAGCTCGGGTTCCCGGCCTGGAGCGGTGTCACCGTAAACGACTGGGTATCACTCGTTTCACATTCATCGGGAACGTTCACCAATTCGTTCCACGGATGTGCGTTCTCGCTCATATTCGGAAGGCCTTTGTGCATCAACATGCTCCAGGATGAGCTGGGGAAACGTAACGGCAGGATAGAAGACCTTCTCAGGAAGTTCGGCATGGATAAGTCTCTTGCAGGCGTGCTCCAGGCTTGTTCTTCCGATGAATTCGAATCGCTCATCTGTGATTCAAGAAAGTCTTCCATGGATTATCTTAAGGATATTATCGAAAATGCCTGAATTATTTTCCGACAGATCGAAATGCTTCGGCTGTGAAGCCTGCAGTGCCTGTTGTCCTTCGGGTGCCATAAAGATGGTGGCCGATGCGGAAGGCTTTGCATATCCCGTTATTGACGCTGCCCTCTGCACGGAATGCGGAAGGTGTGTTGATGTCTGTCCCGCCGGTAAAGGCGTTTCTCCATGTGAACAGCATTTCTTCGCCGTGCGGACCTTGTCTGAAGATGTCCTTTACAAGAGTACTTCGGGAGGCGCGTTCTCGCTCATTGCTGACGCTATCCTTAAGATTGGCGGTATTGTCTGCGGAGCTGTTTACGATGAGGATTTTAATGTCGTTCACGTCGTATCTGAAGACATAGCTCCGATGAGAAAACCAAAGTATGTCCAGAGTTCTTTGGGTGGCTGCTACGATCAGCTCTCTACGGCTGTTAAGGACGGACGTCCCGTCCTGTTCACGGGAACTCCGTGCCAGTGCGATGCCGTGCGAAGCTATTTCGGTGACGATTCATCAATATACTATGCTGCGTTGGTCTGCAGAGGTGTAGGATCTCCCGCGCTCTGGAAAGACTATGTGAAGTTTCTCGAAAAGAACGGTCCTCTGACGTCTTATTGCTCCCGCGACAAGCGCAGAGCAGACGACGCGCACACGGTCGCATACATTGTCGGCGGCAGCGAAATGACCGTACAGTATCTGTCAGATCCTTTCAGCAGGATATATGCTAAAGAACTGTCATTGAGGCCTTCATGCTATCAGTGCCCTTATGCGACGATAGACAAGACTTTCGATTTTGTCATAGGCGATTTCTGGGGTGTCGAAAAAGCCTTTCCCGAACTTGCCGACGGCAGGGGAACATCGCTCGTCATCACGGGTTCTGCCAGATCTTATCAGATGATCCTTTCGATGAAGGAAAGTGCTGTTATACTTGAGACTGACAGGGAACACGTTAAACAGCCCGCGCTCGAGATTCCCGCAAAAGCAGGAATGCTCAGGCGTTTTTTGATGAAGGATATCGCTGCAAAAGGTCCCGACGGGATCTGCGATATCGCTGCGATACTCAAGAAATACGGTTCTTAAAGGCGGATTTGAAGGATGAAAGAGAAGAAGGTTAAAAAATCTACTCTTAAATGGATCTTCCAAAGGTCCAGATCCGCCATGGGCGATCTTATATTTCTGTTCATCGTTAAGATCCTTCAGGGCGCCGAAGGCGTGGTTTTCGCGTTCCTTTTGCGCAATATCGTCGATGCCGCAGTAGCGCACGATATGGATAAGCTCGTTACGAGCGCTGTGTTTGTCTGCTGCCTCATCGTTCTTGCCATCGTGCTCTACTGGTGCGCTCAGTATTTCGTCGAAAAGCCAACCGCAAAGATAACCAAGCATTTGAGGGAGCGCGCTTTCGGCGAGCTTTTGCGCCGTTCTTATCCTGACGTCGTAAAGGTGCATACGGGTGAGTGGATGACCAGGATCAATTCGGATTCTGCCGTCATTGCCAATGCTATCACCACGATAATCCCGAGCACGGCGGGCCTCATCGTACAGCTCGTCTGCGCCGTCGTATCACTGTTCCTCATAATGCCGGGAGTCGCATGGATAATCGTGCCGCTTGGTGCTTTCATGGTCGGATTGTCTTTGTTCCTGAGGACAAGGCTCAAGAACTATCACAAGGAAGTACAGGGCTACGAAGGTGAGGCTTACAGTTTCTTCACGGAGTCATTGAGCGGAATGCCTGTCATCAGGACGTTTACCAAAGAAAATGAGATGACCGCGATTGCAGACAAAAAGCTCGATAAGATCGTATCGGCGCGGTTAAGGAGAGCCAGATTCGTCGCAACATGCGCCACAGGGATCTACGGCATCGTCCGCGTCGGTTATTACATTGCCGTGCTGATCTGCGGAATAAGGATCTACGACGGACTTATGACATACGGTACCATGCTCGCTATTCTGCAGCTCGTGCGCCAGGTCGATTATCCGATGGCAGAAGTGTCACACGGACTTCCTCAGTTCTTCAACATGGTCGCCAGTGCCGAGCGTATGATGGAGATCGAGAAGTTCGAACCCGATCTTCAGGGCGAGGCCGTTCCCGCTTCAGAAGTAAACCGTTACTATCACGAGGACATGACCGCCATCAGCATCGAGAATGCGTATTTCCACTACGATGACGACGACAACGTGCTTGATGATTTCTCGCTTACGATAAACAAAGGCGATTATGTCGCATTCACGGGTGAATCCGGTTGCGGAAAGAGCACCTGCATGAACATACTCATGGGGCTTTACAAACTCGATAAAGGTGAAGTCTCGATAGTCGGCAAGGAAGGCTCGAAAACGCCACTCACGCCTGAATGGCGCTCGCTCTTTGCTTACGTTCCCCAGGAAAACCTGCTGTTCAGCGGTACCATACGCGAAGTTGTATCCTTCGGCGACAAGTCTTTTGATGACGAAGCCATCTGGAATTCTCTGCGCATTGCCTGTGCCGAAGACTTCGTTAAAGAACTGCCTAAAGGCCTTGATACTCCGCTTGGCGAAAGAGGTTCCGGCCTGTCTGAAGGGCAGATGCAGAGGATCGCCATCGCCAGAGCCATCTGCAGCAACCGCCCGATACTCATGCTCGACGAATCGACGAGCGCACTGGATGAATCGACCGAGAGCATGCTGCTGGATAATCTCAAGGCTATGACTGACAGAACGGTGCTCATAATCACACACCGTCCGGCAGCCTTAAATATTTGCAATCAGAGGATAGATTTTCACAGCAAATAATAGGTATTAAGGACTCTATTTGCGTGTCGGTTTTATCAGGGCTTTTGTTGATTGTTCGTATGATTTCCTGCCGGTTTACGTAATACTGTGTCGGTATTGTCGTTTTTGTAAGGAAACTTTAGTGTTTTCATGTCGGTTCCTTGTCGTACTTTGTCGCCGGGAAACAGAAAAATCTATTTGCAAGATCCGACAAGGCATCTTTGATGCAGGAGGCGGGCACCGCCTCTTGCAATCCAATAAAGCACCTGCATAGGGCCGGGCAGTCAAGGCTGGCGCAAGCCAAGGCGTCAAGCCGCGCCTTTACTGACAGGCCTGCAGGTGCTACCTCAAAGTTCACTTTTGCGGCCAATCCGTTTTTGTGTTTTATCAAAATGCGCAATTTTGTTTGCCCTAATTTTGATAGTCCCATTATTGGAAGTGTCTCTATGATATGCTCTTGAAAATCAAATGTTTAAGGAGGTTTCTTTTATGACAGATTACAATGATCAGCACTACCAGGAGATCATGCAGAGGATCAGAGGTTTGAGGCTCATCGACGACGTCTTCATGACTGTTTGCTTCGACGGCAACATCGAGGGCGCACAGCTCCTCTTGAGCATCATTCTCGACAGAGACGACCTCACGGTAACTGAGGTCAAGGCACAGAAAGTAATGAAGAACCTTAAAGGACGCGATGTATGGCTCGACATACTTGCAACAGACAAAGAAGGCGCACTTTACAACGTTGAAGTCCAGCGGGCTGACGCCGGAGCAGACAAAAAACGCGCACGATACCACTCGAGCATGCTCGATTCAAACATGCTGGAGCATGGCGAGGAATGGGCGGATATCAGGGAGAGTTATGTTATCTTCATAACAGAGAATGATGTCCTAGGGTTAAACAAGCCTATCTACCACATTGATAGATACATCTCCGAATGTGACTATTTGCCTTTCAACGACGGAGAGCATATCATATATGTAAACGGTGCGATGAAAGGATCTGACACGGCACTTGCCAAGCTCATGAGCGATTTCTTCTGCACGGAAGCAAAAGACATGAACTATAAGGAATTATCTGAAAAAGTCAGATACTTCAAGGAGTCTGAGAAAGGAGTTGAGCGTATGTTTGATTCTTTGGAAGATATGAGAAACGAAGCCATATATGGGAACAAGATAGAAACTGCTCTTAAGATGATCGCAGATGGTGTTACCCTGGAAAAGATTGCAGAGTACACCGGTCTCCCTCTCGATAAGGTAAGAGAGCTTGCAGAAGCCAAGACCGCTTAAGCAATACTTACAAATAAACGATTACATTCAAAGGATCTCATAAGAGGTCCTTTGTTTTTGTCAGCAGGAAAAAGAACGTTAATTATTCTTCTCTGATTGAATGTTTTTCTGAGATGAAGTGTAGCTTTAATATACAGAACGTGCATACTTATTTATTAATTTAAATAAATATAGTAAAATATGCTGTTAGTTTATGCTTGGACCCATATGTGCTTCGGGTTTAAGAGGAAGGTGTAAGGAAGTTTCTGCCAGATGAAGACTGCCGTGCTTTTGCCTGTTTATAATCCTGACGAGAAGTTCCTGCGCCTCGTGGAAGAACTTAACCACCGCGGATTCAAGGTCGTTGCCGTTAATGACGGAAGCCTTGAAAGATGTGATGAATTCTTTAAGCGTGCGGCTGTCTATGCCGACGTCATCGGATACAAGATCAACAAGGGCAAGGGTTATGCCCTTAAGCGCGGATTTGAGTATATCGGCAACAATTTGAGCGACGAGGTCGATTATATCGTCACGGCTGACTCAGACGGACAGCATGCGATCGAGGATATCGAGCGTGTGGCACATCTGACGAGGAAGACCGACGGTATTGTTCTCGGCATGAGGGACCTTTCGGAAAAGATCCCGATCAAGTCCAGGATCGGCAACGACATGTCCAAGATCGTTTATACGATCGTTACGGGCGTTTATCTGAGAGACAACCAGTCAGGTCTCAGAGGGTTTCCTACAAGGCTCTGCATGTGGCTCCAGGACATTCCGGGCAACAAATACGAGTACGAGCTCAACGTTCTCGCGACTGCTCACAAAGAGGGCATGAAGGTCACCGGCATCGACATTAAGACCATTTACGAGAACAACAACAAGAATACCCATTTCAGGCCGATAAAGGACACCATAAGGATACAGAAATCTTTATGGGCTTACGGTCTTATCTCGGCGCTGCTTTATACGCTCTATACGCTTACTGTTTCGGTCATAGTATGGTTCGGCATTCCGCACTTTTACTATTGGCTCATAGGCATATACGTTTGGGTAACGGCGATGCACGCCGTACTCAACGTTTTTTCGGCCGGTATCAGGCACAGGCAGAAGATCAGCGTCATTTACTATATCACTTGTTCCATCAAGTATTGCATCGCGACGCTGATCATGCTCCTGTTCTACTATCAGGGATGGTTCATGTTCCTGGGCGGCGTCTTGTCTCTAATCGTTATTTTAGTGCTAAGCTATGTGTTTGGCAGATCAGGAATACTGGGAAAGGTTTGATCTATGGAAAAATGCAAATTTGAACTGGTTGAGAGCATCATGACATCGGGCGGTCTTGTCGAAGCATACGGCCGCGATGTCGTAGCGCATCCCGTTCCGGATGCGGGTGACTTTGAAGGGAAGATGGATCCGAGGGAGTTCTTCATCAGGAGCGCAATCTATGCTTTCCAGAAATCCATACCCATGAAGTTTTCGATCGAGGGACTCCGTCAGACGACAAAGACTTACTGCCAGGATATGTGCACTAAGGCTATCGATGAAGATTCCTTTGAAGTCGAAGTCAACGGCAGGAACATCAAGGTCTTTTCTTATAAGCTTGCTGAGTTAACGGGAAAACTGCCCGTCATGATATACATACACGGCGGTTCTTTTATGGCTTCAAAAGCGGAGTTCTACAAGGAACCCTGCAGATATACGGCAGAAAACCTCGGATGCATGGTATTCAACATCGAATACAGCCTCGCTCCCGAGAATGTTTATCCTGCTGCCATCGAAGACATCTGCGGAGTTATTGCATACGTCTATGAGAACGCCGATGCGCTGAAAATTGATAAGGAAAAGATCGGTCTTTTCGGCGACTCCGCAGGAGCAAATCTCGCGCTCGCGGCTATCCTCGACAACAAGTCGGAAGCAAAGATCAGCTACGCAGGCCTCTTCTATCCCTGTGTAGATCTTTACTCACAGGATGCTCTCTACGACTGGAGTCTCGACATGTACAACATCGCTGACGAGCAGAGGGAACTTATCGAGTCCCGTCTGCAGCTGGGACGTGCCGACGGCAAAGGAAACAACGAGCTCATGGCTAATATCCTCATGGCTTATTCAGGCGGCAGATATGAGGAAGTTAAGCGCAATCCCGACATCAGTCCGATATATGCCGATCTGAGCGTAATGCCTTATACGGGCGTGTTTACGGCAGAATATGACGGACTCCGCATCCAGGCCGAATACTATTCGACACTTTTGGACAAAGCCGGAGTTCCTAACGAGCACATCAGATACATGGGTGTCTCACACGCTTTCCTCGATTATTTCGGCATCCTGCCTCAGGCACAGGCGTCGATACTCGAGATGTGCGATCAAGTAAGAAAGGTTTGGGGAATATAAGGGATAATGGTCTCTTCAATTGTTACTGAAAACATAGAAGCGCTGAAAAACGCGCCGCAGACGTTTGAGTCGATATATACAATAATAAAGAACAGATTTACGAGCGAGCGATTCGGCGAGTGGCTCGAAGACGGACAGATCCGTCAGATGTCTTATTACGAACTTTACGAGAGAGTCGATGAGTTCACAAAGGCAGCCGTCACGTACGGCAAGGGCGGACACAATAATTTCGTCGGCATATTTCTCGAAAACTCCGCTGACTGGGTCGCTCTTTTCTGGGGACTTTTGCAGGCAGGCTTCAGGCCGATACTTCTTAACACAAGACACAACATCGGCATCACGAATGACATCATCAAGGACATGGATCCCGTTTTCGTCGTCTCGGAAGACGTTAGAGTCAACCGCGCAGTTTCCGTAAAGGAACTCCTCGAAGCAGGCAAGGGCGTGAAGTTCGACAAGTCCATGATCAATTGGGCTGATGAGATAATACTCATCACTTCAGGCTCTACATCAAAGCCGAAGATAATATCTCACAGCGGAAAGACGATATGCCTTCAGGTCGAGATGAGCGGCTATATCGTTAAGACAAACCAGTCGATACAGTATAATGCCAAGCTCGACATACATAATCTGGCATTCCTGCCGTTCTATCACATCTTCGGTCTCATCGCGACTCTGATGTGGTTCATGTTCTTCGGAAGAGGATTTGTTTTCCTTCCGAAATACGACGCCCAGAGCATCCAGTACGTCTGTAAGCGCATCGGCGTCACGCATTTCTTCGCGATCCCGCTTGTCTGGAACAAGACAGTAGCATCGCTTGAGAGGGAAGTAGCAAAGCAGGGTAAGACAGAGAAGTTCAACAAGGCTATAAAGTTTTCGAATAAGCTTCAGAACATTTTCCCGCTCTTAGGACCTGTCTTTGTACGTAAGGTCATTTTCAAGAAAGTTAGAAGACAGCTTTTGGGAGAGAGGGCTACATTCCTTATCTCCGGCGGCGGATTCATCTCGCCCAGGACTCTGGAAGTCCTTAACGGTCTGGGTTATTCCATCTATGCAGGCTATGGCCTTACCGAGTGCGGCGTCTTAAGCGTCGAACTCTCAAGAAAAGCCCAGTTCAGGAACGGCACGAGCACAGGTAAGATCTTCAGCAACGTCGCTTATAAGATCAGCGATGAAGGCGAGCTCCTGATCCCGAAGGATCACACGATGAACGGCATCTATGTAGACGGAAAGTTTACGGAGTTCAATGAAGATTACTATCCCACGAACGATCTCGTTAATATCGACGAGACGGGAAGACTCCACATAATAGGGCGTCTGGACGACGTCATCATCGGACCCAACGGCGAGAATATCTCACCTGAAGAGATCGAATCCAGGATCGACAAGGGAGCATTCACACAGGAAGCTATGATCAACGCTAAGCTTCCCGGATGCGAAGAAAAGATCATGTGTCTCGTCCTTGCCGACGACGGCTCGATGGGTGCCTTCGAGAAGGCATCCTCGCTTAAAGCCGTATTCAATTCGATAGATACTCTCACGATGTCAGAAAGACCGGTCAGGGTATTAAATCTCATCGGCAATATGCCCGAGAACTTTAAGGGCATTGACCGTAAGGTTCTTGCTGAGAAGCTCGAGAAATCTGAGCTCTTTGCGACAGAATGCGTAAGGCCTACCGATGAAGAGGTCTCCCGTACGAGAAGCGCCGAGTACACAGAACTCATCGGCAAGGTATGTGACGTTTTCGCCGCGGTGCTTAATAAAGACCGTTCCGAGATTACTGATACATCTAATTTCATTTCTCTCGGCGGAGATTCGATGCAGTATGTCGAACTGCTCTCGAAAGTATCTGAAGCCACGGGCAGACAGATCAACATGACGGAAACGCCTCTGATCACACCCATGGCGATCGCTGATTACCTGATAGAGCAGAGTAAGGAGACCAAAGAATAATGTTCCTTATCAGATGGCTCCTTTACATCAACAGCATAATCCCTGCCTTGATCCTCTTTCCGATAAAGAAGATCTATCTGCGCAAAGACAAGAAGGAAAAATACAAAGGACCCGTGGTCATAGCAATGAACCACACAGCTTTCCTTGATTATGTCGAGGCGCTTTTGGCGTTCCCGGGCAGAAGGAAATATGTGCTCGTAGGATCACAGTTCTATAACTACAATCCCGTCCTCACGTTCTTCATGAAGGCGATGGGCGTCATAAAGGTCGACGCGGTAACGGGTAACATGGACGCGGTCAATCAGGCCGTCGAGCAGATAAACAAGGGCCATTCCATCCTGATCTTCCCGGAAGGCCACATTGAGACAGAAGGAAAGCTTTTGGAATACAAGCAGGCTGCAGCGCTCATTTCCCTGAGCGCGGGAGTTCCTATCGTTCCCGTTTTCCATAACGGAAGGATCGGTCCGGGAAAGCGCGACCTGATGTTCATCGGAAGCTACATGTATCCCGATACCTACATGACCAGGGACGATCTCGAAAACCTGCAGGACAGGGCAAATGCTTTCACTAAGGACCTTCAGAACAGGACAGAGGAATACAGACAGTTCTATTTAAGAAACTTCATGATAGCTGACGGCAAGAAACTCAATCGACCGAAGTATGCAGGGTTCCTTTATAACTTTATGAAGACGACTGCATGGCCCGGAATCAAGATCCTTATGAGAACAAAGATCACATATAATGGTGATCTTGCACGCGGAACAAGATATATGGATAAGGGAATGGTCATTGTCGCAAACCACTCATGGTGGATCGACTCTGCATTGCTTTATTACGTTTTCCGCCGGGTATACTGCAGAAGCCTTGCCGCAAAGGACGTTGCAGAAGTAAACAAGTCATGGGGATTCTTTGAAAAGGCCATGGGATGCGTACTTCTCGACAGATCCGGATTTGATTGGGAATCCTTAAAGACCATGATGGATGGCTTAAAGAATCACGAACCTTTCATTATCTTCCCGGAAGGACACATGAATTACGACGATGAGTTCCTTGATTTCATGAAGGGACCTGCGATGCTTTCGATCTATACAAAGCGTCCCGTCGTACCTGTTTATATCCATACTTCATATAAGTTGTTTAAGCCCACGCGCTTTGTTGTCGGAGACCCCATAGAATTTGACAAAGAAGGGCTTGTAACAGATAATGAATCGTACGATAAAGCCAATGAAATAATGCGTGAAAAGCTCTATGAACTCAGGCGTCAGGCTATATCGGAAACAAAGCCTCAGATGAACAGCTACATCAAGAAGATCAGGGCAGAGATGAAGGCTAATCTTGCCAAGATCTCCAGCGAGATCGAAGAGGCACGTAACGCGAGGGCAGGGGGAAAGTAGGACAGATGGATATGATCCCGGAACTGTATTCCATTATTGCGGATACACATAAGACCATGAACAGGAATTTCGATGTCCCCCTCGAATACATCACTCCCGATTCTGAACTCACCGAACTCGGATTAGACGATCGCTCTTCCGAGGTGATGCTCATGAACATCGAGAGCAGGCTGAAGGTAACATTGCCGGTTGACGGTGACTACACGCCAAGGACCGTCGGCGATGTTATTACAATGATTAAGTCTTCAAAATAATTATTTATATAAGGAGAAACAGAAATGGCTGATTATGTAATTCTCACAGACAGCTCCACAGACCTTACAAAGGATCTTAGAGAGAGATTCGGAATCGATGATTACCTTCCCGGAAACATCACATTCCCGGACGGACACACAGAAGATTCCACGCTTGACTGGGAGAATATCTCACCTCAGGACTTCTATACTTCAATGTCAAAGGATTCCATGTACACAACGGGAATCAAGAACATTGAGATCCAGGAGGCTTTTTTCGAGAAGTATCTCAAGCAGGGAAAAGATATCCTTAACATCTCACTTTCCCACGCTCTTTCAAATACTTATGACGCATGCCGCAAGGCTGCTTCAAACCTTCAGGAGAAGTATCCCGACAGAAAGATCATCGTTGTCGACTCTCTCCGTTATTCAGGCGGTGACGGACTTCTCTGCTCGCTCGCAGGTGATATGAAGAAGGAAGGCAAGTCCATTGATGAGGTTGCTCAGTGGCTCGAAGAGAACAAGCACAGATGCCACCAGACAGGTACGGTTGACGACCTCAAGTTCCTCGCAAAGATGGGACGCTGCTCAAACGTTTCCGCATTCATGGGATCACTCATCAACATCAAGCCTATCGCCGAGTTCAACAGGGACGGCATGAACCAGATCATCACAAAGGTAACAGGCTACAAGAAGCTCTTTGCAGCCATGATCGAATACATGAAGGCTACCATCGAGCCCAACCCCAAGAGGATCTTTGTATCCCACACATTCCGTAAGGCTCAGTGGCTCCAGCTTCAGGACCTCATCCGTGAGGAGTTCCATCCCGAGGAGATCATCCCCACAACAGTATGCATGGCTAACGGTTCTTCTATCGGCCCCGGCATGGTAGTTGCTTTCTACATGGGTAAGGAGATCTCCGAAGGCCTCGTTGAGGAGACCAAGATCTTAGAGGAGATCAAGGCTAAGTTATAATGACTAACTCAGGTTTTAATCCTTTGCCGCTGATAATCATAATTGCTCTCGTCGTCATCATAGGCGGCGGGTTTATCTTCATGTGGATTTACTGCATGAAGATAGCCAAAAAGCAATATACGAACATGTTCATCAGGGAAACAAAGGATAAGTGGGCGAGAGGAAACAGCGCGCCCGAGAATGCCGAGCACACGGTCATGTTCGATACCGGAATGAAGTGGGGCACAGAGAATGCCTCCTTCATGAAGGAGATCGAGATGACCTCTTTCGACGGGCTCAAGATGAAGGGCGAATATTTCGACTTCGGATACGACAGGGCATGTCTCATAATGGCCGGAAGAGCCGAGACATGCAAATACTGTTACTATTTCGCTGATCTTTATCAGAAGAACAAGTTCAACATCATAGTCGTTGATCCGAGAGCCGCAGGCCTCAGCGAAGGCAGATACACCGGCGCGGGAATGCTCGAAGGAAAGGACGTTGCCTCATGGCTCAAAGTCGTTCACGAGCAGTTCGGGATCGACCACTTCGTCATCCACGGCATCTGCATCGGCTCAGTTGCTGCCATCTATGTGGCCTCCGAACATAACCCGCTGGTCGACGCCATCGTTCTTGAAGGACCTTTCATCTCGTTCTACAACGTTCTCTGCCAGAGGACGAGGAATCTCGGAAAGCCTTCTTTCCCCGTTTGCTTGCAGATGGGACTCCTTTTCAAGAAACTTGCGGGAATCGACATTTTCGGAAACACGCCGATCAAAGCCATCAGGAACGTTGAAGTTCCCCAGCTCATGATCTGCGGAAGACAGGACGTCTCATCTCTGCCGAAGTATTTCGACAGGATCAATGAGGTATCAGGTTCTAAGAATAAAAAGATGGTCTGGTTCGACGATGGAGCACACTCCCACTTAAGGATCAGGAATCTTGAAGGATACGACAAGGCAGTTACTGACTTCATAAACGAGGTGTTATAGTGACATGGCAACATTTGACGTTCTTACCGATTCAACATCAGATCTGACTCCGGAATTGAGACAGGAGTATTCCATCGATTATTTTGAGATGGAGTTTTCCACGGAAGAGAAGACTTATCAGGCTTCTCTCGACTGGAATGATATCGGTGCCCACGCGTTCTACGAAACGATGAGGAACGACGTCAAATACAGGACTGCACAGGTATCGGTAAAGACCTTTACCGACAAGATGAGAGCACACTTAAGCGAAGGAAAGGATGTCATCTACATCGCATGTTCTTCGGCGCTCTCGTCTTCGGTCAAGACCGCTTATATCGTAAGAGACGAGCTCCGCGCCGAGTTTCCCGACCGCAAGGTCATCTGCATAGATTCACTCATCAGCGGAATGGCGCAGGGAATGCTGGCGATTGAATGCGCGAAGATGCGTGACCAGGGCAAGACAGTCGAGGAGTGCGGCGAATGGCTCGAAGACAACAAGTTCTTCTATAACCAGTGCGCAACGACCGAGACTTTGTCTTATCTCAAGGAAGCGGGCAGGGTAACGGCTTCGTCGGCTTTCTTCGGCAACCTCTTTGCGGTCAAGCCGATCATCATATCTGACTCAAAAGGCCAGAACCTGGCGGTCAAAAAGGTGAAGGGTAGAAAATCCTCATTTACCGAGATCGCCGATCATGTTTCGAACTATATCGTGTCACCTGAGAAACAGACAGTATGGATCGGTCATGCCGACTGCTTTTTCGATGCCGAACAGCTCGAAATGGAGATAAAGTCAAAGATAAAGGGCGTCAACGTCAAAAAATACGTAATAGGCCCCATCGTCGGTGTCTCTGTAGGCCCCGGCACGCTGATCTGCAACTACTTCGGAAAGTCGAAGACTGAGCAGGTCTGAACATATAACGAATAACAACAGGAAGAGTAAAGGATACATGGAATTATCGGTCTTAAAGAAAATGCTTATTGGCGGTGCCAAGAAGATACTTGATAACAAGCAGGAATTAAACGACATGAACGTCTTCCCGATCCCTGACGGCGATACGGGCACAAATATGGACAAGACGATGAGCGGCGTTCTGCAGGTCCTGCTCGAGATCGGCGACAGGGAACTGGAGTCATCAGATTTCGATAAGCTCTATACGGGTGCCCTGATGAATTCACAGGGTAATTCCGGTGTAATCCTTTCACAGTGGCTCAAGGGTTTCCTAAGAGCGTTCAAGGATTTCGACGAAGTAAACGCGGGAACTCTCTATGCCGGATTCCTTGCAGGAACCGAGAGTGCATATAACTCAGTTGCAGAACCAGTTGAAGGCACATTCCTGACAGTATGCCGCGAGGCACAGGAGAATGCCGAGGATAATCTCGATGAGGAAACGACCACCGAACAGTTCATGACGGATATCGTCGAAGGCGCAAAGGAATCCTTAAAGCACACACCCGAACTTCTTCCGGTTCTTAAGGAATACAACGTTCTGGATTCCGGCGCGATGGGCTTTGTATGCCTCGTAACAGGTATGCTCGAAGCTTTGGATGATTCTTTTGACATCGACCTTTCAGAGTTCGCATCCGTCGCAACGGTACCTGCCGGGGCTGCACCCGCAGAAGGAATGGGCGGTGAAGGTCTTGCGGAATTCGGTTACTGCACCGAGATGATCATCCAGATCGATGACGACAAGATCGATTCATTCAATGAGACACTCGTAAGATCCGACATGAGAGACTTCGGTAACTCCCTCGTTCTCGTAAAAGACGGCAACCAGGTAAAGGTCCACATCCACACATTAAAGCCTGAGTCAGTTATGGCTTACTATCACAGATACGGCGAGTTCGTTAAGCTCAAGATCGAGAACATGACGATACAGCATAACGAGACTGTTTTCGCAGGCAAAAAGGATGTTGCCATCGTTGCTGTCGCTGATGGAGACGGTTTTGCCGACCTCTTTAAGGAAATGGGCGTAACCGAGATCGCAAAGGGCGGACAGTCCGACAACGTATCGGTCATGAGCCTCTGTGAGACATGCAACGACGCGTCCGCAAAGCACATAATAATCCTGCCCAATAACAAGAACATCATCATGACGGCCGAGAAGGTTAAAGAGGTCATGAAGGACTGCAAGATCCACATCGTTCCGACAAAGTCCCTGGCAGAAGGCTATCTCGCGCTTTCTCTGATCGATCCTTCCGCGTCAGTTGAAGAGATCGAGAAGACCATGAACGAAGCTCTCTCGGGCGTTCACACCGGTCTCATTGCCAAGGCAGACAAGACGGGCGTCTATAACGGCATCTCCGTAAATACAGGCGATTACATCGGTGTTCTGGATGACGACGTTATCACATGCGCATCCTCTGATCTTAAGGAATGCCTTACAAAGTTCATTCCCACAGTCCCTTCGGCAGCTGACTGCGAATCGGTCATGGTGTTTGCTGGAAACAACGATGATAAGGCCATCGCTGACGGTATGACAAATTTAATAAAGGAATCTTGCCCCCAGGCTGAGATTTTCTCTTGCTTAGGCGGACAAAATATATATAATTACGTTATTGCGTTTTCGTAAAACGCGAAATAGAAAAAGGTCAGGTTTTGAGATGAAAGATGGAGAAGATCATCTTAGACCTCTTTGGAGGGGACAATCTTAATGACGTCTTAACAGACGGCGCTTATAGAGTGTCGTCCGTATGTCCTGACCTCTCTATCACTTTCGCCGGACCATTTAAAGCCGCTGGCTCATCCCTTAACATTTTGCTAAATTCGCTAGGCTGCTAGTCAGCCTTATTATTCTGTCCGGCTTTTCGCGGAGGGCCGAAAATCACGCGAATGTTTTACAAAAAGACCATAAACCTATATAATTCAAAGGTTGTTTATATAAAAGAGGTAATAAAAATGTTAACTTGTTTTTCGACTCTCGCATGTCCCGACTTCTCCTGGCAGGAGATCTATTCCATGGCCAAGGACTTCAATTTCAACGGTATTGAGATCAGAGGCCTCGGCAATGATATCTTCTCGGTCAAGGCTCCTCCGTTTACGGATGCAGAACTTCCCAAGACCGTCGCCAAGCTCAAGGAGCTGAACCTTAAGATCCCCTGTCTCTCATCCGGTGAGCCGGTCAATAATCTTGATACCAAGGATAAGGCCATTGCGGAGATCAAGGCATATATCGTGCTCGCTTCCAAGCTCGGCACGTCTTTCATCAGAGTATTGGGCGACAGGAACCCCGCTCCAGAAAAGGAGATCGACGATGAAGTAGTCATCTCCATCATGAGAGAGCTCATTCCTTTCGCTGAGGAATACAACGTAACGCTCCTCATCGAGACAAACGGCGTTTATGCAGACACCAAGAGACTCAAGAAGCTCCTCGATACCATCGGTAACCGCAAGGTCGCTGCTCTCTGGGACATGCATCACCCTTACAGATTCATGGGTGAGACTCCGACTGAGACAGTAAACAATCTCGGCGAATACATCAAGCACGTTCACGTTAAGGACTCCGTCATGGTTGACGGTAAGGTCTCATATAAGCTCATGGGAACAGGCGACATGCCGTTAAAGGAGATGTTCGATGCTCTCCAGTCCATCGACTATCTCGGCTATGTTTCTCTCGAGTGGGTCTACAGATGGTCAAAAGACCTCGTAAGCGCGGGCATCGTAGTTCCTCATTTCGCTGGCTACATGGAGACATACAAGCCGAAGCAGAAGACAGAGCTCCACCTGGACAACAGGGGAACAGGTTACTATCCCTGGCCCAAGGAGACCCTGATCGACCTGACATTCCCGGATGTTTTGGATAAGATCTGCGAACTCTTCCCGAACCAGTATGCATTCAGATATACAGAACTCGACTATACGAGAACATATCCCGAGTTCAGGAACGACGTCGACAACCTGGCACGCGCATTCCTCGCAATGGGATGCAAAAAGGGTGACCACATCGCGATCTGGGCAACCAACGTTCCCCAGTGGTACCTGACATTCTGGGCCGCAACAAAGATCGGCTGCGTTCTCGTTACAGTAAACACGGCATACAAGATCCATGAGATCGAGTACTTGCTCAGACAGTCCGACACTTGCACGCTCGTCATGATCGACAAGTACAAGGATTCCGATTATATTCAGATAATCAACGAGATCTGCCCCGAGCTGAAGGACACCGAACCCGGTAAGCTCGAAGCTGCAAGACTTCCTGTATTAAAGAATGTCATCACATGCGAGTCACGTGTTCCGGGATGCTTCCACTGGGATGATCTCCCGGCGCTCGCAGAGAAAGTCAACGTCAGCGAAGTAGAGAAGATCCGCCGTACGATCGACAAGCACGATGTCTGCAACATGCAGTACACATCCGGCACGACGGGATTCCCCAAGGGCGTTATGCTCACACACTACAATGTTGTTAACAATGGTAAGGCAATCGGCGACTGCATGGATCTGTCATCCTTCGACCGCATGATGATCCAGGTTCCCATGTTCCACTGCTTCGGCATGGTACTCGCAATGACGGCTTCAGTAACACACGCAGTTACGATGTCTCCTATTACGGCATTCTCTCCCAGAAAGGGGCTGAACTGCATCAACCAGGAGAAGATCACCTGCTTCCACGGCGTTCCCACGATGTTCATCGCTATGCTCGGTCACGAGAATTTCCCGAAGACCGACTTTTCGCACATGAGAACAGGCATTATGGCAGGTTCACCTTGTCCGATCAAGACGATGGAAGAAGTTATCGAGAAGATGCACATGCCTGAGATCGTTATCACATACGGCCAGACAGAGGCATCTCCTGCAACGACAATGAGTAAGACTACTGACACCATCGAGCAGAGAGTCAATACAGTAGGACCTTCCATCTTCGGCGTCGAGACAAAGATCGTCGATCCCGAGACAGGCGAAGAGCTTCCTGACGGCGTGCCCGGCGAGTTCTGCGCAAGAGGCTACAATATCATGAAGGGCTACTACAAGATGCCCGAAGCTACAGCTGCAGCCATCGACGAGGAAGGCTGGCTCCACTCCGGTGACCTCGCTCTCAGAAGACCTGAAGACGGTTACTACAAGATCACCGGCCGTATCAAGGACATGATCATCCGCGGCGGCGAGAACATCTACCCTAAGGAGATCGAGGACTTCCTCTATACACATCCCAAGATCCAGGACGTCCAGGTCATCGGTGTTCCTGATGCCGATTATGGCGAAGAGATCATGGCTTGCGTAATCCTGAAGCCCGGCGAAGAGTCCTCCGAAGAGGAGATCAAGGAATATGTCATGACACACATGGCAAAGCACAAGGTTCCGAGATATGTTGACTTTGTCGACTCATTCCCGATGAATGCCGCAGGCAAGATCCTCAAGTACAAGATGAGGGAAGAGGCAGTCGAAAGACACGGCCTCGAGGGCGCGAGCAAGATAGTTACAGCCTGATCTGCTGATATAAGTAAATTCAATTATCCAGGGTGCTGTCTCAAAAGGGGCAGCACCTTTTGTTATGTGTGCAGAAGAGAATTTGCCCAGGTTTGTTTTGGAATAGTTTGTTCATCAGAATTTAAGTGCTGCCGGATTTTGAAATATGAATGCGGCATCTGAAAAAATCGGCAAAGATTCGGCTATGCCTTACTTTTGCAAGATTTTTCCTTCATAATGCTCGAAAAATACGGCAAACGATTCGGCAACGCCGCATTATTGCCGATTTTTCTGCTCTTTTGCATGACCTGCAAAACCGCGCCTTAGCCAAGCTTCGGAAAGTGAAGTAAACCTCGGCTAAAACCTCGGCAGTAGCCGGACTTTTACCCTGGTTTTTGCAGATTTGAAGTAAAAACTCGGCTAAAAACCAGGCTTGTACCGTGTTTTTAGCCTGGGTTTTGAAGCTGCTTCTGAGAAAGCCACAGATGCGATGTTTTCTATTCACAAGCCAAATAAACAATGGTAAACTTTATCAAGTTTATTTTATTCGTCGGAATACGAATAAAGCAGAATAAGGGAGGTTGTTATATGAATGTAAGAAGGATCTTTTTGATCTTAGCTTGTCTCTGCTCGGCTGCAGCGGTTTTTATTCCGTGCTATGTTATCCAGTTGAACTACGAGACTGTAGAGGGCGGTAATATCTCGCTTTTCAGTGCTTATCCGATCTACGGCATTGCAATCCTTGTACTCGACTTATTTGTTATAGGTGCTACGATCGTCGGGTTGAAGAAGGGGTATGTAATCGCATCTCTGATCAATATCGGTGTCACGATATCCACGGTTGTCAACATCGCTATCAACAGGGAGAGCGCCGCTGCGGTATTGCGCATTACTGGTTCAATGCTTACTGCTCTCGGTTCGAAGACTGCGATGGAGTATAGGGTTGAAGACGGTGCTGGTTTCTTTATGCTGATATTTGCTGCCGTTGTGATCCTCGTTACGATGATCTGGAATGCATTGGGGAACGACGACTGATATTTTTATGACACGCGTGATCTTTCTCTAAAATATGCATTGGCAACTCTTCCAGGTGACTAGTCAGGGGAAGACATATCAGATAACCGCTTCAGGCATTCATTTCGAAAACTAAAAAACAATAAAGCCGGCCGCTAGAATGAAAACGACCGGCTTTATCTATGCGGGAAACAATTAATAAAGGTTCTAGTTAAATCTTTCGCCGGGGAAGAGCATTGTGAAAACACCGCGCTTTGAAACTTCCCAAATGACATCGGCGACTTCCTCGGGAGATTCCTTCATCCCGTTTATGATCCATACGCGGAGTATCTCATTGGCACCGGCATTGTTGTATGCGCAGAGCAACAGGTCGCGCGGTGTCAGATCCTTTTTCGTCTTTTCGGCAGAGATGGAAGTTATCTGGGTTGCGAAATTAAAGATCTCATTGAAAAAATCCAGATCGCAGTTTGGTGAGATAATGATATTGAGGAAGTGGGGATGACGTCTGATGCTCTTGCAGAGTTTAATGAGACTGTCTCTATCCAGCTTTTTGTTTTCTTCAAGTATGGAAGTAATGTCATCGATCATTATCATCTTGTGCTCATCAAGGAGCTCAAAGATGTTGTTATAGTGATAATAGAATGTGTTGCGGTTTATCTTGGCCAGACTGCAGAGCTCAGTGATCGTTATGCAGGAGAGCTTCTTGGTCTTAAGAAGTTCCTCAAGCGATTCGAGTAATGCGGTCTGTGTCCTGACGACTCTTACGTCTGTTGATCTTTTCATGAGCGCTATCCTAAATCTAAAATATACTTAATTTATAGCACATGTTTTATATAAAAAATCCGGAAATATAATAAAGATACAAAGAATTAAAAACGCGTTAAAAAACAGATGAATTTCTCGAAATAGATTCACCTGAACAGACTTTAGTCTCAAAAAAGGAAATATCAATCTTCAGGGAAAAGAACCGAGATCGGGCCTTTTCTTGAAGATAAAGAGATAATATCAGCAACTTCGTCCGGCGATTCTTTCATTCCGCTGCGGATCCATGCACTTAATACAGCATTGCATCCGGCATTGCAATAATATGTTGAATATAAGTCACTGGCAGAAGTGATCTCTTTGTGTCTGTCGATCTGTATCCTGGCTTTTTCAGAAGCGATACCGAAGATCTCTTCGAACAGATCAACGTCACAATTAGGGGAGACAAGTATAGATAAAAATAAAGGATGACGCTTTAATACCTTGCATATCTCGTTTATTGTGGTGCGGCTCTTTGTATTGTTTACATCGAGCACTTCGTTAAGTTCAGCTTCCAGTATCTGTTTGTTTTCGGTAATAAGATCATTAATGTTGTTATAGTGGTAATAGAAAGTATTACGGTTTATATCAGCTGCTGAACAGAGTTCGGTTATCGAAACGCAAGAGAGCTTCTTGGTTTTTATCAGTTGGTCCAGTGCTTCTAAAAGTGCTTTCTGAGTCCTGACAACTCTGATGTCGTTTGTTTTTCTCATAATCCTGCCTAAAATAAATATATCTTGATATTTATACTATACCACTAAATATTTCATTATCTTCCTGAAGTTTTAAATCCGAAATAAATTAAAGAAAAGAGGTTGCCCAACCGGACAACCTCTTGATAAATCTAATCTGAACTGAGTAAGTATCAGAGCTTAGGACCAGCCTCTACGAGAGCCTTACCGGCTTCGTTTGTCTCATACTTCTTGAAGTTCTTGATGAATCTGCCAGCAAGATCCTGAGCCTTCTTGTCCCACTCAGCTGCATCAGCGTAAGTATCACGAGGATCGAGGATTTCTGTGGATACGCCGGGAAGCTCTGTAGGTACTTCGAAATCGAAGTAAGGGATCTTCTTTGTAGGAGCGTTCTTGATGTCGCCGCTGAGGATTGCATCAATGATTCCACGTGTATCAGGGATAGAGATTCTCTTGCCTGTGCCGTTCCAACCTGTGTTAACGAGGTAAGCCTTAGCGCCGGACTTCTCCATCTTCTTAACGAGCTCTTCAGCATACTTTGTAGGGTGGAGCTCAAGGAATGCCTGACCGAAGCAAGCAGAGAATGTAGGTGTAGGCTCTGTGATTCCACGCTCTGTACCAGCAAGCTTAGCTGTGAAGCCTGAGAGGAAGTAGTACTTTGTCTGCTCAGGTGTGAGGATGGAAACAGGAGGGAGTACGCCGAAAGCGTCAGCAGAAAGGAAGATTACGTTCTCAGCTGCAGGACCTGCAGAGATCTTGTTAACGTTCTTAGCGATCTTCTCGATGTGGTCGATAGGATAGGAAACACGTGTATTCTCTGTAACTGACTTGTCTGCGAAGTCGATCTTGCCTTCAGCGTCTACAGTAACGTTCTCGAGAAGAGCATTTCTCTTGATAGCGTTGTAGATGTCAGGCTCGTTCTCCTTGGAGAGGTTGATAACCTTAGCATAGCAGCCGCCCTCGAAATTGAAGACGCCGTTGTCGTCCCAACCGTGCTCGTCATCACCGATGAGGAGTCTCTTAGGATCTGTGGAAAGTGTTGTCT
>CAMVGO010000020.1 GCA_947167045.1 uncultured Clostridia bacterium | reverse complement strand
AGTTCCTACACAGGATATGATCCTCGGCTGCTACTACCTCACAATGGAAGTAGAGAACGATAAGGGCGAGGGCATGGTCTTCTCTTCTATCGACGAGGCTCAGATGGCATATGACGAGCACCAGATCACGCTCCACAGCATGATCAAGGTCCGCATTACCAAGGAAGTAAACGGAAAGATGGAGACGGGTCTCGTAGAGTCCACACTCGGAAGATTCATCTTCAACCAGATCGTTCCCCAGGATCTCGGATTTGTCGACAGAACAAAGCCTGAGAATCACCTTAAGCTCGAGATCGACTTCAAGAAGCTCAGCGAGCAGAAGGAGAAGGCTGCAGAGTCCAAGGCAAAGGATCCTGACAAGGAAGTCAAGTTCGAATTCGCTCTCGGCAAGAAGAAGCTCGAGAAGATCATCGCAAAGTGCATCGCCATCCACGGCCTTGAGAGGACAACGATATTCCTCGATGACGTTAAGGCAATGGGCTATAAGTTCTCCACCATCTCCGGTATCTCCATCGGTATCGAAGACATGATCATCCCTGACATCAAGGATAAGATGATCGCTGAAGGTGACGAGAGAGTCGAAGAGATCAACGAAGCTGCAGAAGAAGGATTCTTCACAGAGACAGAGCGTCACAACGAGGTCACGAAGATCTGGTCTGAGACGACAAACAACATCACCAAGGCTTTGATGGACAACCTGGACATCTATAACCCGATTAGGATGATGGCTGACTCCGGCGCCCGTGGTTCCAACAACCAGATCAAGCAGCTCGCAGGTATGCGTGGCTTGATGCAGGATACGACAGGTAACACGATCGAGATCCCGATCAAGTCCAACCTCCGTGAAGGTATGAACGTGCTCGAGTTCTTCATCTCCTCACACGGTGCACGTAAGGCCCTCTCCGATACGGCTCTCAAGACAGCCGAATCTGGTTACCTTACAAGACGTCTCGTCGACGTTGCCCAGGCAGTCGTCGTTACAGAGGAAGACTGCGGTACAGATGACTTCACATGGGTCAAGGAGATCACAGAGGTTTCCAACAAGCACGTTAACGTTATCAAGTCCCTTAACGACCGTCTCTATGGCCGTTATGCAGCTGAAGATATCGTAAATTACCAGACAGGCGAGATCATCGTTAAGAAGAACGAGCTGATCGACGCACTCAAGGCAGAGGAGATCTGCAAGTCTGTTGACCAGGCAAAGAAGGAAGCCGATGAAGCCAGAAAGGCTGTCAAGGAATCCGTCAAGATCAAGGGCGCTGAGACACCCGAGAAGATCGCAGAGCGCGACAGAAAGATCGCTGCAAAGGTTGCCGAGGCTGAGGCTGCAGGCAAGATCCTTTCGAGACAGCAGATCGAAGATCTGGGCAAGCTCAAGATCAGATCCGTATTCGACTGCCGCTCCAGAAGAGGCGTCTGCTCCAAGTGCTACGGTATCAACCTCGCTACAGGCCGTCCTGTTGCCGTCGGTGAAGCTGTCGGTATCATCGCCGCACAGTCCATCGGTGAGCCTGGTACACAGCTTACGATGAGAACGTTCCACTCCGGCGGTATCGCTGCTTCCGGTGAAGATATCACACAGGGTCTCCCCCGTGTTACCGAGATCTTCGAAGCAAGAGATCCTAAGGGTCACGGCATCATCTCTTCCGTTCCGGGTTCTGTCAAGATCGTTGAGAACGAGAAGACAAAGCAGAAGACGATCGTTGTAACTCCTGTTTACGACGAGGGCATCGATCCCATCCTGGATGCAAAGGGCAACCCCATCGAGAAGATGGAGTACAAGGTTCCTTCACACGCAACCATCACCGTTACAGACGGTCAGGTCATCGAAGCTGGCGACCAGATCATCGACGGTAAGATCGATCCTAAGGAGATCCTCAGAGTTAAGGATATCCGTGCCGTTCAGAAGTACATCATCTCCGAGATCACAAAGGTTTACTACACCGGTGGTGGTGTAAACATCAACGATAAGCACATCGAGATCATCACAAAGCAGATGATGAGAAGAGTCCAGATCGACGATCCGGGTGATACAGGCTTCATGACAGGTACGACTGTTGACTGGTATAACTTCATTTCCAGGAACAGGGATATCGAAGAGCAGAACAAGCAGATCGAGAACGAGGACGAGAAGCTCAGACCCGCTAACGGTAAGACGATCCTCCTCGGTATCGCAAAGGCTGCAAGCGCATCTGACTCCTTCATGTCCGCCGCATCCTTCCAGGAGACTGCAAAAGTCCTCACAGACGCAGTCATCAAGGGCAAGGTCGATCCGCTCATCGGTATCAAGGAGAACGTCATCATCGGTGCGCTCATCCCTGCAGGTACCGGTATCAAGGCACACAGCGACATCACAGCTGTCCCTGTCATCAAGGCTAATGCCAAGCTCATCACAGGTCATGAATATGGTGAGGGAGAAGGCGATACGACACTCTTCGCCAACGATTACCTCGACCAGGTTCAGGCAAGGAACGAGCTCCTCGATGAACAGGACCGCCTGGATTCACAGCTCGAAGCTGACGGGATCAAGGAAAAGAAGTAACTTTTTTGTCCCGTAATTGTAAAGCAACAGCGGGTATATAGAGTTTATAATGACGCCGGAGGAGTTTATTCTCTTCCGGCGTTTTTGTATGCTGTGCGTCAGGTCAGCCTTTTCGGGATGATCGCAGACAAACGGCAGCTTTTGCGCCCAAGAATTGCCACAGATAACCGTTTCATGGGGTTGTATAATTGAAACAATCTATGAGAAGGCTTGGAGATTAATGAAGAAAGCAGTTTTGAAACATAACAGAAAGCAGCACATACTCGCCATCGCGACGGGCTTTTTTGCAGCTCTTCCGATAATCTGCCTGCCCATAGGTCTCCGCGAAGGCATGACTCCCGCAATGGCGGTTTCCCATGCTTATGAAGCCATTTTCGGCACCGGAAATGTCGAGACGGGCGAGGTAGTCATTGAGGAATGGGCTTTGGTCAGCAGTGCGGACGAGCTCATCAGCGCCGATGTGGGCGAACCCGTTTATGAAGGTGAGGGCACAGAGCCTACCGAATATACGGAAGTATGCGGCACTTCAAGTTATTCAGACATTCCGAAATATGTCATCTATCAGCAGTACGACGATTCAAATCTCCCGATCGAGCTTTTGGATCCCCAGTTCTTTGCTCCTGATGACACAACATATTATGTAAGAGCAAACCAGTCTATCCTCAAAGAGACTCCCGACATGGATTCTGTTACTCTCGTAAAGCTCCACCTGGGTCAGGAAGTTACACGTACCGGTGTCGGCGACACATGGTCTAGGATCAAGACTGAGAAGGGCGAGGAAGGATTTGTCCTCACCAATTCAATTCAGGATACGATGCTCTCTATCGAAGTCGACAGAACGGTATGGGTAGATACGGACAGCCTTATCGTAAGATCACAGCCTTCTACGTCTTCAGAAGAGGTAACGGTAGTTAACCAGGACGCAAAGCTCTACTGCAGCGCGATCGTAGGTGATAAATGGTACAAGGTAAAGACGACAGGCGGCAAGTCCGGCTACGTATATAAGTCATATACGACCACGAATCCTCCGCCGACGCCCACGCCCACACCCACACCCCGTCCGAGATCATCAGGCGGCGGTGGCGGCGGAAGCTACGGCGATACCAGAAAGCTCCCCAAGATCACGGGCTGCAACGGCGAGAGTATCGTAAGCATCGCTGAGTCCATGCTCGGTGTACCTTATGTATTTGCAGGTTCTTCTTCGAGCGGCATCGACTGCTCCGGTCTCGTAATGTACTGCTACGCACAGGTCGGCGTATCACTGCCGCACGGTGCCACACAGATCTGGCTCCACTCGGGCGTCAGCGTGCCGAGGAGCGACATCCAGCCGGGTGACGTTGTCTGCTACGACTACGGAAGCTACTGCGGCCACGTTGCGATATACGTCGGCGACGGTCAGGTAATCCACGCGTCGAGTACGAGAGGACGTGTATGTTACGGCAATGTCGACATGATGAGCATCAAGGCGATAAAACGTATAATCCAGTAAAACAACAAGCTGTCTCCGGTCGAAGAACTTCGCAAGCGGGACAGCTTTTTTATTTAGTGCATTTTTCGCCACCCTTTTTGGGGCGAAACTTCAATAACGATATCTTCAGATCAACCAGAATATCGTTTTTGGAGAAAAATCTTCAATAACGATATCTTTGTATCAGCCGTGATATCGTTTTGGGAGGAAAAACTTCAATAACGATATCTTCGTATCAGCCGTAATATCGTTTTGGGAGAAAAAACTTCAATAAAGATATTTTCGCATCAGCAAAGGTATCGAAATATTGAAAAGACATCCTTTTTCTATACCAGAATAACTATGCTATTTTCAATCCTTTTTGTCCTCTCAGAGGGTCGGGTTGCGGCACCCGTGAGATACTCGTCTCCAAATTGCCACAAAGGATCTTTCAGTTCATAGTATAATCTGATGTAGAAAACACAGGTGGGGATTTAATGAGAAAACCGGTTCTGAGACAAAACAACAAATGGGGTATCCTTTCCATTGCGACGGGGCTGTTTGCCGCGCTCCCGATAATCTGTCTGCCAATTGGTCTGCGTGAGGGCATGTCGCCCGCCATGGTGGTGGCAAATGCGAATAACCGCGTAAACGGCGTAACCAATGTCGAGACAGGTGAAGTCGTGCTCGAGGAATGGGCGCTCGTCAGCAGTGTTGATGAACTCAGCAGCGGTATTACGGAAAACTATGAAGAACTCCCGGCAGGTACTGACCCCGTGGAATTATCTGAAGATATCAGCTTTTCTGATATCCCGAAATATGTCATCTATCAGAGATACGACGATTCCGATCTCCCGATCGAACTTTTGGATCCCCAGTTCTTTGCACCCGACGATACAACTTACTATGTAAGAGCCAGACAGTCGATCCTTAAGGAAACGCCTGACATGGATTCACTGACCCTTGTCTCGCTTCACGTCGGACAGGAAGTAACGCGCACGGGCGTAGGCGACACCTGGTCGCGCATAAAGGTAAAGGATAAGGAAAATGAGTACGAGGGATTTGTCCTGACCAACACCATCCAGGATACGATGGTCTCGGTAGAGATCGACAGGACGGTATGGGTCGACACGGACAGCCTCATCGTAAGAGCCGAGCCTTCGACTTCATCTGAAGAGGTCACGGTCGTAAATCAGGACGCAAAGCTCTACTGCAGCGCGATCGTCGGCGATAAATGGTACAAGGTAAAGACCACGGGCGGAAAATCAGGTTATGTATACAAGTCTTATACGACCACGAATCCCCCGCCGACGCCCACACCCACTCCGACACCGCGTCCGAGAACGTCAAGCAGCAGCGGCGGCGGTGGCGGCGGAAGCTACGGCGATACCAGAAAGCTCCCCAAGATCACGGGCTGTAACGGTGAGAGTATCGTAAGCCTCGCTGAGTCCATGCTCGGCAAGCCGTATGTATTCGGAGGAACGACTTCGAGCGGCGTCGACTGCGCGGGCCTTGTAACTTACTGTTATGCACAGGTCGGAATCAGCGTTGCAAACGGTTCAAACACCATCTATAAATCCTACGGCGTAAGTGTTCCGAGGAGCGACTTAAAGCCCGGAGACGTAATATGCTACGACTACGGCGGCTGGTGCGGCCACGTTGCAATCTACATCGGCGACGGACAGGTCATCCACGCGTCGGCTTCAAAGGGCGTGGTAAAATACGGTGTTCTCGACATGATGGGCATTATAGCCATCAAGCGGTTTATACAGTAACCTTGGACTTTATAACCTGCTTTGTTTTACAATCTCCTATAGCGAAAACGGGTCTTTTTCGAGTAAAATAGCGTCGTCCCAAAACACTGTACAGGAGATCGGAATATGGAAGACAGAACAGTCAGCGTATTTTTGGAAGAACTCTCTTCAGGCGCACCCACACCGGGCGGCGGAGGAGCATCCGCGGTATGCGGCGCGATAGCAGCGGCACTCGGTTCAATGGTGGGCAATCTCACGAGCGGAAAGAAGAAGTATGCCGAGTATCAGGAAGAGATAGAGATCGCCATCGCGAAATGCGGCTCACTCGTTAAAGAGTTCGAAGCACTCGGGAAAAAGGACGAGGAGGTTTTCGAACCTTTGGCAAAGGCTTATTCCATCCCCAAAGACCAGGAAGGAAGAGACGAGATCCTTGAAGGTGTTTTAAGACAGGCTAGCACCGCGCCTTTTGAAGTAGTCGAAAAGGCTTATGAGACATCACTTGTACTCGCCCGTCTCGCGGTCATAGGCTCAAGACTTGCGATAAGCGACGTGGGCGTTGCCGCTGCGGCATGCGAGACAGCCGCAAAGGGCGCTGCCATGAACGTATACATAAACACGAAGTCCATGAAGGACAGAGACTATGCGGAAGACCTTAATAAGAAGACCATAGATCTTGTAAACGAGACATCCGGGGTCTGCAGTAAGGTCTACGAAGAAGTAAAGACACTTTTGATCGGCGGGTAATAAACATGAGAAGACTGGGCGGCAAAGAAGTTGCGGACGAGATACTGGAAGAACTCAAAGTCAGAGTGGAGGCGCTGAAGGGCAGGGGCATAGAGCCCAAGCTCGCCGTACTCCGCGTCGGCGAAAGAGACGATGATATGGCCTATGAGAGAGGCGTTCTCAAGCGCTTTGAATCGGCAGGCGTAACGGTGGAAGTCACGGCTTTGGACAGCGGTGTCTCGCAGGAAGAACTCGACAGTACATTCGACGGCATCAATAATGATCCGAAGGTCCACGGCATACTTGTTTTCAGACCTCTGCCCAAGCCTCTTAGCGATGAACATATGAGAAGAACGATCGACTCCGGCAAGGACGTCGATTTCATGGATATCCGCAATATGGAAGACTGCCTTGCGGGAGTGCCCGACTGTTCGGCCCCCTGTACTGCGGAAGCCGTAATGGCACTTATCAGGCACTATCAGATAGAGACAAAGGGCAAGAAGGTAACGGTGGTCGGAAGAAGCCTTGTCATCGGCAAGCCCGTCGCTCTCCTTCTTACGACAGCAAATGCGACGGTAACCGTATGCCATACCAAAACGGTCGACATAGAGAGCGAGTGCAGAAATGCCGACATCATCGTCGCATGCTGCGGCGTACCCAAGAAGATAGATCCTTCTTACGTAAAAGAAGGTCAGATAATAATCGATGTCGGAATGAACGTCGATGAGGAAGGAAAACTCTGCGGAGACGTCGATTACGACGCCGTATCGGAGATCGCCGAAGCGGTTACTCCTGTACCGGGCGGCGTAGGCTCCATAACCACTGCGATCCTGTTAAAGCACGTGGTCAATAATGCTGAAAGGCAAGCCTGATGAAATCCGGCAAAGGATCAGATGACGGGAATCTGGCTGGGACGTTCAATGTCCGCAATGCCTGTCCCGCTGCAAAGAAATGCGGCGGATGTTCTTATGCCGGCAGGACTTATCTCGAACAGGCTGCGGCCAAATACAACAGAGTCAAAAGACTGATATCGCCTTTTTGCGAGGTGATGCACATCTACTACTGCGATGATCCTCTGTTCTACCGCAACAAGGTGCATTCCGCTTTTAAGAAACTTAAGAACGGACATGTCATATGCGGTCCTTACGAAACAGGTTCCCACCGCATAGTTGAAGTCGATTCATGCCTCATTGAGAACAAGACCGCGTCGGCGATAATCAGAGACTGCGCCGTGCTCGCGGAGAAACTGAAGATAAGCATCTACGACGAACGCCGCGGAGTCGGTGAGTTAAGGCGTATCCTCGTAAGGACGGCCGATGCCACAGGCGAAGTGATGGTCGTTCTCATAATCGGCAGCAACGTATTCAGGAAAAAGAAGATATTCACGGACGAGTTATTAAAGCTCCATCCCGAGATAACAACCCTTCTCATCGACATCAACAAGCGTCACGACTCCATGATCTTAGGCGGGACGGAGATCAGGAAAGTCATGGGCAAGGGTTATATCACGGATATAATTCTTGGAAAGAAGTTCAGGGTATCGCCCGAGTCATTCATGCAGTCCAATCACAAGATGGCGGAAATCCTTTATTCTGAGGCCATAAGGCTTGCCGATTTTACAGGCAACGAGGTATGCATTGACGCATACTGCGGAACAGGCTCGACGACATTGTCATTTGCCGATTCCGTAAAGAGCATCACAGGCGTCGAACTCAATGAACATGCTTACAGGGACGCCCTCGCGAATACATCATTAAACAAGGTGGAAAACGCCAGGTTCGTTCATGCCGATGCGACCGAATACATGGAGAGGCTCGCAAAGCAGGATGCGAAGATCGACTGCGTCATCCTAGACCCGACAAGATTGGGCACCACATCCAAGTTCATCAGCGCCTGCAAAGAACTCGGTCCTTCAAAGATCGTTTATATCTCATGCTGTCCCGAGACGCTTGCAAGAGACCTTAAGGAATTCAGAGACAAGGGCTTCGAATCGTTCATAGCCGAGCCCGTCGAACTCTTCCCGTGGACAGATAAATTAGAGACCATCGTGATACTCTCCAACATCGCCAAGGCACAGAAAACATAACTGCCGGTCACTTAGCGCGGTTTGTTGAATCCTCATTATTTTTTGACTATACTTTCTTTGTAACTCAAGGGGATTATTTTTCGAAAAGTTTTGACGGAGGATCGAATGGTGAATGAAAAAATGAAACAGGTCACAAGTAAGATCGCGGTCGGTGCATTTGCTGCTGCAGCATGCTTCTTGTTAGTATCGAATCTGCCTGCAGCAACAACTTACGTTAATGCCGATTCCGGAGTTGAGATCAACGATACAAACTTCCCGGATGACACTTTTAGAAGTTATGTGTCGAAAAATTGTGATAAAGATCATGATGGATCCTTAAGTGCTGATGAAATAAGTGCCACAACGACAATGAAAATCTACTACCAGAACATTTCAGACTTAACTGGTATTGAGTATTTTACTTCGCTTTCAGTTCTTTATTGTTATGGTAACAAACTAACAAGGCTTGATGTAAGTAATAATACAGCTTTGACATATCTTGATTGCCAAGAAAACTCAATTACAAGTCTTGATGTTAGTAATTGTACTGCATTGACACAAATAAATTGCCACTATAATCAACTAACAAGTCTTGATGTCAGCGGTTGTACTGCCCTGACAAAACTCAATTGTTATGACAACCAACTTACAAGCCTTGATGTCAGCGGTTGTACTGCCCTGACAAAACTCGATTGTTATGACAACCAACTTACAAGCCTTGATGTAAGCGGTTGTACTGCCCTGACAAAACTCGATTGCGCAAAGAACAAGCTAACAAGCCTTGATGTAAGCAAAAATACTGCCCTGAGAGAACTCGCATGTTCTTCTAACCAACTTACAAGACTTGATCTGACGAAAAACCCTGATCTTATAGCTTTTGAGTGTTTTGATAACAAACTGACCAGAATAAAGATTGCGTATAACAGATATTTGTTGGAAGCATATGCAATAGGAGAGTGTACTACTGCCATTTTTAATCTGCCTGATTCAGCAATTGTATATGGTTATGAGAAAAATTTTGACGATTATAATCTTTTGATTGTTGACCGCTCCGTATTTATTCTTACCGATCCTTCTGAGACGGCATGGTATGAAAAAGACGGAAACTGGTATTATGTCTTTGCTGATGAAACAATTGCCACCGGTTGGCAGGAGATTGGCAACAATTGGTATTACTTCGATAAAGACGGCATCATGCAGACCGGCTGGCTCAAGGACGGCGGCGTCTGGTATTACCTCAAGCCCAACGGCGCCATGGCGACAAACTGGCAGGAGATAAAGGGTGTCTGGTACTACTTCGGCACAAACGGAAAGATGAAGACCGGCTGGCAGAAGGTAGGCGGCAAGGATTACTACTTCAAGTCTGACGGTTCCATGGCATCCGATGAATATATCGACGGATACTACCTTGAGAAGAACGGCACCTGGACTTACAAGTACAGAGCAGACTGGAAGAGTGATTCTAAAGGCAGATACTATCAGGATACAAAGGGGTGGTATCCCAAGAATCAGTGGCTTAAGATAGACGGTCAGTGGTATTTCTTCAAGAAAGACGGCTATATGGCTCATAGTGAGTATGTTAACGGCTACTGGTTTAACGTAAGCGGCACATGGACATATTCTTACAGAGCAAGCTGGAGAAAAGATTCGAAGGGCTGGTGGTATGGAGATGCCAACGGCTGGTATGCCAGGAACTGCATGATTACGATCGACGGCAAGAACTACGATTTCGATAAATCGGGTTACTGCACGAATCCTTGATCTGAGTTAACTCAAACAAGTAAAGAGAGGCTGTTTCACTTATGTGAGACAGCCTCTTTCCTTTGCGTGGTCACGGAATCATCTTGTGCCGTTTTATGTCGGCCTTACGAGTACCACGAAACGGTATGTACCGTCCCCGTATTCGTAGACCGAGTATTCCCATGTCCAGTATTTCAGCGTTCCGTCTTTGTTCAGGTAGTCGAAGTTAAGCGGGAGCGATGTGTTCATGCTGTTGGAGGGACAGATCGTCTGGACCTTATATTCTTTCACGCTTTTGTTTTTTATGTCAGATGATTTTTCCGGGTTGGATGACATGGCATTTCTGATGGATGTTTCGGAGCCAGAGGGCAGGGCGGCGCACAATTCGTCAATGCTCGCGAACGGACATGTCTCAACCTGGAGATCGACATCCTGGAACCCGCGCGTGCCGCTTCTTTCCACGTAATTGGCCAGTTCCGGGATAAGGGCCTCGTTGCTTAAATATGTTTTTGTTTCGATGCCCGGTGCCTCGCTGACGTGCCATTTCGTGAGAGAATAGACAAACATATACATAAAACCGAAGTACAGTATGACGGGTGTTAATAAGATAATAAGGATCCTGAGGATGGGATGTTTTACCTGTTTGTTCTTCATAAGTCTTATCTCTCTGTAGCGGATTACCATGGTTGTTGTCATATTACCATCTGAATTATCGTTTTTCAAGCGAAATATATCGAAAAACGATATAAAATTTCTGTTAATCGCAAAATGAATGGTACCTGAGCGCTCTTTCTGCCGCAGCTTTATAAGTATCCGAATGTCAAACGCAGCGAAAATCTGATAGTATTAGGCGGTGAAGGTCAGGGCCTTGCCGATATAAAGGGGAAAAGCCTGCCCGGCCTCTTGCGCAATGCGCGGAATATATGACGGAGAGAACTATGCATAAAAAATTGGTTTGTATCTTGGCAGCGGCTCTGATGATGGGGGCAGCCGCATCTTGCGGTAATACACCTGCCGCAACCCAGACCGAATTTACGGGAGTGCTGACAAGAGAGACTCAGGAGAGCAAGGATCCTTATAACGGCTACAAGACCATATGTGTTTACTATAACGGCACAATGATAGAGGCGAAGGATTTCGATGAGTCCGGGCGCCTCGTAAAGGATCAGATCCTCGGCAACGACGGATATACCCTGATCTATGAATACGATGCTTCGGGCAACCTCATAAGGGACGACAAGCTCGGATTGGACAGCAAGAGCCTGGGCGGATACAGTTACGAATACGATGCTTCGGGTAGTCTTACGAAAAAGACATATATCGACAAGGACGGCAATAACGGGAAAGCTCATGTGTATGAATACGACGCTTCCGGCAACATGGTAAGGGATACCGAGACCGACCAAAACGGGACCAAGCTTCAGTGGATCGAATACGAATACGATCCTCTCGGCAATCCCGTGCTCCAGAAGCAGACTGATGCGGACGGAAGCTCTTTCGAGATAAAGAATGAATACGAGTACAACGTCTACGGTGACATAATTAAGTTCCAGTGCTACAGGAGCGGTAAGAAGAGCGAGAGCGCCGAGTATGAATATGACGATGCCGGCAGAGTTACCAGCGAAAAGACTTTCAAGGCCGACGGCAAGATCAAGAGCTGGTGCGAATACCAGTACGACGCTTCAGGGTACAGGATTAAGAAACTGAGCCACACCGAAGAAGGCGGCATCTTCCAGATAACCACATACGACAACGACAGTGACGGCAACGTCGTCGTGGAGACAAAGGTCGACTCCGAAGGCGAGATCGTGGAAATGTACCAGTACGTCCTCTACTACTGATCCCGATAAATAAGCGAAAAAAATACACAGGATTCCAAAGTGACTAAATTGTCACTTTGGAATTCATTTTTTATGCCCGGCGGTCTGTTACCATTGGCATATCTTGAACAAGGAGAAACCTGAAATGGAATTATTGAGATGTGAGAATCTGAGCAAGATATACGGCACGGGGGATGGTAAGACCGTAGCTCTTCAGGATGTGTCATTTACGGTCGAAAAAGGGGAGTTCGTATCCATAGTAGGCGCATCGGGAAGCGGCAAGTCCACGCTGCTTCACATAATCGGAGGTGTCGACAAGCCGACATCCGGAAAAGTGTTCATAAACGGAACGGATATACACAGCCAGTCTGAAGACAAGCTCGCGATATTCAGGAGAAGACATATTGGACTGGTCTACCAGTTCTATAATCTGCTGCCCGAGCTCAACGTCGATGAGAATATCGTTCTTCCCCATATGCTGGACGGAAGAAAGCCTGACAAGGAAAGGCTCGACAAGATTGTTGAATATCTGGGCCTTTCAGACAGGCGGAGCCATCTTCCGGGTGAGCTTTCCGGCGGCCAGCAGCAGAGGGCTTCCATCGGAAGGGCGCTGTTCTCAAAGCCCGAACTGCTCCTGGCAGACGAGCCCACGGGCAATCTCGACAGAAAGAACAGTGCCGAGATAGTGGGACTTTTAAAGGAATCCAACAAGAGATTCGGCCAGACCCTGATCCTCATAACCCACGACGAGAACATAGCTCTTCAGGCGGACAGGATCATATACATGGAAGACGGAAACATCGTAAAAGATGACCGCATCAGGGTAACTGACTTAGCAGGCCGCGAATAATGGGGAAAAGGATAATAAGGAAACGTTAGTATGAGAAACACGAAGATAGTTCACCGGGTGACATTAAAGCACATGAAGATGAACGCCAGGCGTACGCTGATCTCTGTAATCGGCATCGCGCTCATGGTAATGCTCCTTACATGTGTGTTCGTCGGAAAGGATACGGTCTACAGGTATTTTGTGGATCTGGGCGCTGCAAAGTCAGGCTCGTATCACTATGCAGTCTATAACATCGACAGGGAAACTCTCGGAAAGATAAAAGAACTGGATCCCATAAAGGAAATCGGTGTAACGGAAGACCTGAAATACACGGAATTCGACAGGACCGGAAACCCGCAAAAGCCTTTCCTGAACATAAGAAGGTATTCAGCCGAAGCAATGGAGTATATGAACATCAACGTGACTGAGGGAAGACTTCCCGAAAACGGTGATGAGATCGTGATAAGCAGATCGGCCATTGAGGACGGCTCGTCCATAAAGATCGGCGATACCGTTGACTGCGCGACATTCCAGAGGTTCATGTCAAACACTGCAGAGTCGGGCTCAACGGTCATCCAGTATCCGATGCTCGAGATACCTGCCGGAGAAACGGTCGAGCTCCCTTACAACATGTTCTATTTCGTACCCGGCACGGAATTCGGTGACGAGTTCTATGAAACGCACGAAGAGATCCACGAGATGACAGGATTTACGCACACCTATAAGGTGGTCGGCATAATAGAAACTCCGGGATTCGAAGAACCCGGATGTGCATGGTATGCCGCCATCACACAGGTCGATGAGTCTTCGCTCTACGGTGATGTTTTTAACGCTCTCATTATTACGGACGAAAAGAAGGTCCCTGCGAATTTTGTCGTTACGCTCGGTGAGATCGCTGGATATGTGAACGTCCACTCCAACGACAGCGTTCTCATCTTCTCCGGAAACTCTTCAGACAATTCTCTGAATTTCATAGTCGTTGCCGCACAGGTGTTCTTCGTGATCCTTATCGTGCTTATTTCGATAATGCTCATATACAATGTTTTCGCGCTTTCCTATGATGAACGCGTAAAGTATCTGGGCATGCTCTCATCCGTCGGCGCGACAGGCAGACAGAAGAGAAGCTCGGTATACTTCGAGGCATTCGTTCTCCTGCTCCCGGCACTCCCGGCAGGCATAGCCGCGGGACTCGGCATTGTCAGGATCGCATCCGATATCGGAGCTCCCATGGCGCAGAAACTCTATGATTTCGATGCCGTGCAGAGCATAAACCTGAGACCTGCTCTTGAGGTTAAGCCTGTTACTGTTGCTGCCGTGCTTATCTTAAGCGCCGTTACGGTATTCATTTCCGCTCTTATCCCGGCCCGTAAGATAAGCAAGGTCGGCCCGGTCGAGAGCATTAGGGGAAATGCCGGCAAGGCAAGAAAGCACGGAAAGAGCAAAAACCCTGACAAGCTTATCACGGGATCTGCCGAAGGCATGCTCTCCTCAAGATCTTTCAGGAACGGCAGGAGCAGATCCCTGGGCATCATAAGAGCGGTATCGATATTCCTGCTCGTTACGACGGTGGTTTATTTCGCTGCATCGCTCCTCATGCAGATGGTCGACTTCAAACTTGTCGACGACACCGTACATTACAAGTACTACGAAGACAGGGATTACGCATTTGTCATGTCCCTGTCGGGTGATGACGACTGCGATCCTGATGAGGTCATGAACTCGATCAAAGAGATGGACGGCGTTACGGATTTAAAGGTCTGCAGATCTTCAAGCATGATGTTCTATTTGGACAACAGTGAGCTGAGTGATGAGTATTGGGACGCTTTATACGATATTTTATGTCTTTATTATCCGGAGGGAGAATTCTCGAGGGAAACATTCAACGAGAATTTTAAGGAACGCGGAGAAGGCACAGGTAATCCCATAGATGTACTGGTTTTTGAAGATGAAGATTTCGCTAAGATAGCAAAGAAAGTGAAAGCTGAAGATTACGAAGACGGAGAACTGCCCTGCATCATCCTCGATACGGCATCGATCTCCACGGATTCATACAGGATCTACGGCAACCATGCAAGAGATTACAGATATCTTCAGATAAACAGTCCCTTGGTTGCCGAAAAAGGAGGGGAACTCCCTATATATCCGTATACACTGACACGCGAACAGGCGGCCGAATTGGGATACGAAGCAGATCAGATGGCGTTCCCCGAGATCGAGCTCGACGGACCTCTTAACCTTAAGGTGATCGCAAAGGCTGATATGGATGACCTGAGTGACTACCTGGATGGAGATCCCGGATTTGACGTACGCATCATCGTCCCCATGAGCGTTGCCGGATACATGGAAAGATTATCCACCGACCGTATGGATGTGGAGATCTATTTTAACTGTGATGACGAGGCGAGCCTTTCAAAGATCTCGCTTCTCGAAAAGCAGCTCGTAAACGACGACATAACGGGTATCCTTGCCCGTACATCCAGAGTCGCCGAATTCAAGGAGATCATGGCATACCTGATCAAGATCGTGCTGGTAATATTCACTGCGATCGCTTCATCGATCTGCCTTCTCAATGTATACAGTTCCATCTCCGCGCTCATGGTGTCAAAGCGGAAGAGCTTTGCCGTGCTGAAGTCGGTCGGCTCAACGTTCAGGCAGCTCCTGACGACTGAACTTCTCGGGAGTGCAAGGGTACTGGTATGGTCATTCCTCGTGGCAGCGCCTTTCGTGGCAGTCATATGCCTGTGGCTCTCAAAGACGCTCATCAGGAGATTCGGCTACTTTACTGTCAGCTTCCCGTGGGCCTATGTACTGATCATTTCCTGCACGATAATCCTGTCGGTCATCATCATGACCATCGCATGCTTAAGGCGCGAGAATAAGATTGATATAATAGACGAGATAAAACGTGAAAGTGTCTGACGCATGGTACTGGTGGTTGAAGACGACAGCATAATAGCAGAAGGCTTAAAGCTTGCACTGACAGGCGAGGGTATGGAAGTTACCCTCGCTTCTTCTGTTGCCGAAGCTTTCGCCGCTCTTGAGAGCGATGAGCCGGGCAGGAAGATCGATTTCTGCCTTTTGGACATGACGCTTCCCGACGGAAACGGCATGGAGATCTGCACGAAGGTAAGAGAGTCTTCCGAGATGCCGATCATCTTCCTTACCGCGATGGATGACGAGATCCACACGGTACTGGCTTTCGACAAGGGCGCCGATGACTATATTTCGAAGCCTTTCCACATCAAGGAACTAATCGCCAGGATGAAGCGCCTCATGAAGCGCACCAAGTCCCCCGCAAATACCGTCTGCAGGATCGGAGACAACAACATCGACATTACGAATGCGAAGATGTCCAGAGGCGGCGAGGAGATCCCGCTGACCGCCATGGAGTACAAACTTCTTCTGGTATTCATCAATCACGCCGGCGAGATCCTCGACAGGGACCGGATACTGAACATCCTCTGGGACGATGTCGGGAGCTTTGTAAACGACAACACCCTGACCGTCTATATAAAGAGGCTCAGGAGCAAGCTCGCCGACGATGAGGGCAGATACATAGAGACCATCAGGGGACAGGGGTACAGGCTTAATCTATGAACCCTTATCTGATACTGTCGATTGTCCTTGCCCTGATTGTTGCCGCACTGGTTATCTATATCGTGCTGGATAAGATCAAGAGGAAAAAGGAACTCGACGAACTGATTGAATTCCTGACCAGGGTGCAGGACCGCGACAGTTTCCCGGAACTGGGCCGCGAAGCCGAGGGCCGCATGCTCATCTTAAGAAGCGAGATCTATAAGCTTGCCTCGACCCTCCAGGAGGAATATGCGGGTGAGGTAAAGAAGAATGCCTACATGGCGGACATGCTCTCAAACATCTCACATCAGATAAAGACTCCGCTTACCGCGATAAACCTCATGACGGATGCCCTCAAGAACGGCAATCTCGATGAGGCCCAGAGACGCCGCTGCATCGCGAACATCGAGGCGCAGACAGATCACATAACCTGGCTTGTCAGAACTCTCCTGACACTGGCCGAGATAGATGCCGGAGTGCTCGTTATCAAGAAAGAAGACATCAGCGTTAGTGAACTCGTGGACGGCATCGTGTCAGGCATTGCCATTGAAGCCGACATAAAGGACGTATCGATAGACATCGATGTGTCGCCCGAAGACAGGATAACATGCGATAAGCGGTGGACGTCAGAAGCGCTTTCCAACATCATCAAGAATTCATTGCAGCATACGGGCGAGGGCGGCAGCATAAAGATCTCCTCGGAAGAGACGAACGTCTCCGTCAACATCAGGATAGAAGACACCGGCTGCGGTATCTCCAAAAAGGACCTTCCGCACATCTTCGACCGCTTCTACCACGGTGAGAGATCGGATCCGGGCAGCAACGGGATAGGTCTTTCCCTGTCAAAGCAGATAATCAACTCCCAGAACGGAACGGTTTCCTGCGAGAGCGAAGCGGGAAAGGGGACTATTTTCGAGATAAAGATATATAAGTCTGCAACTCTTTGAAAAACCCTGTATAATATGTCGCGGTATAAGTTTTGTTTATAACGCGGAGTGCATTTAATGATCTATAACAACATTCTTGAGGCAGTAGGCAATACCCCCCTCATCAAGCTTAATCGCATAGTACCCGAAGGCGCGGCAGATATCTTCGTTAAGAACGAAGGCCTCGACGTCGGAGGTTCCATCAAGACGCGCACGGCGCTCAACATGATCGAGCGCGCCGAGCAGGAAGGCAAGCTCAATAAGGACAGCATCATAGTCGAGCCAACGAGCGGCAACCAGGGCATAGGCCTTGCGCTTATAGGCGCCGTAAAGGGTTATAAGACGATCATCATAATGCCTGATTCCGTAAGCCGCGAGAGAAGTCTCCTCGTTAAGCACTACGGTGCCGAGGTCATCCTTATCCACGACGACAACGACATCGGCAAGGCGATAGACGACTGCCGCAAGAAGGCAGAAGAGATCGCCGCTTCCGATCCCAGGGTATTCATCCCCCAGCAGTTCGAGAATCCCGCCAATACCGAAGCGCAGTATGCATATACCGCCAAAGAGCTCCTCGAGGCAATGGACGGCCGTGTTATTGACGGCTTCTGCTCGGGCATCGGCACCGGCGGCACCATCACGGGTATAGGCCACGCTTTGAAGGAGGCGAATCCTTCCACGGTCATCTGGGCGGCAGAACCCGAGAACGCAGCCATATTGTCCGGCGGCTCTATCGGCACCCATGTCCAGATGGGCATAGGCGACGGACTTATCCCTGGCATCCTTGATACAGCGGTTTATGACGACATCTGCATAATCACTGACGAAGAGGCTCTCGACACATCGCGCAGACTGACACGTGAAGAGGGCATGATGTGCGGTATCTCATCAGGCACCAATGTTGCCTGCGCCATCAAGCTTGCAATGAAGCTCGGAGCAGGAAAAACAGTTGTAACGGTTCTTCCTGACACTGCAGAGAGATACTTCTCAACTCCGCTTTTCCAGGACTGATATCTTTAAAGACATTTGCTATTTTATTACACGCTAAAACCTGTGTTTGAGTTTTAGCGGGTGTTTTTTGGGGTGAAAACTTGCAAAACTACACCAAAGGTGTAAAATTACACTATTGATAGTTTGACCATCAAAGGAAATCGGGAAAGAACATGAAACGCGAAGAGTTCATCAAGGCTGTAAGCAGCAAGCTCAAGCTCATCAGGACTGAGTACGGAATTACCCAGGAGGCGATGAGCGAGATGCTCGGCATCTCCAAGAAGACTTTGGTCGAAACCGAAAAGGGCAGGAGAGAACTGTCCTGGACCGAAGTTATCGCGGTGGCGTCAGTTTTTGAGAAGAGCGAAGTGCTTCAGGGGATAATGGGCGGTGATTCGGGCGATGTCATCCATGCGCTCGCTTTTGAGGACAGGCACATCCAGTATCCGCCGACAATGGGTGGAAAGGTCTGGTGGCGGGTGATAGATGAAAAGAACGGCATAAGGCTTCAGCAGAATTACGTCACAGGACATTACAGGCTTCTTGATAAGGATGACTGCAGGCTGATCTCGTCTTTTGACAGAAGCGAAGTTGAAGAATACAGGGATTCTTTAGGGAGGAAATGATCATGTCAGAACATGTATTGAATCAGATCTTGGGAGGTTGCATTTATGTTTTAGGGGCATCGCTGCCTATTTTTTTCATTGTCTTTTTGATTCTGTGTATTGTGAGCCTTGTGAAATACAAGAAAGAAAAGGTTAAGCCCTTAATGGTCAAGTCGATCATATTCGGATGCCTTTCTGGATTTTTCCTGTTTGGCACCATTGCTGAGGTCTGCCTGGTATTATTCCTGGCTGCTGCAATTGCACACATGTGAGGTGCTGTCATGAAGGATAAGACTTTTGTAATCATATTGACGGCAATAATGGTCATTGGAATAGGGACTACGGCTGCACTGGTTATCCACGGATACAATCTTTGGAAAGAGATCTCGATAGTCGAGATGATCGCGAATTGGGGATGCTGATATGGATAGGAAAAAACTTGTAAAGCAGCTTGCCGTCATTGCTTTGTTTATTGTTCTGTTTGCAGGTCTTGATCTGGCAATTTATCAGCTGTTTATAAAGAGAGTCATAAGCCACCACACGCCCGGCATGCAGAAGATGAGCGTTGAAGTGGCAAACTACGTGCCTTTTACGGGTTCCGAAAACGTTTTTCCGGCAAAGGATGCGGAAAAACTTGAAGGTGACATCCCGACGATCGACGGTGCCGCTGCTCTGCTCCCTGTTTATGCGGGCTTTGTTGAGAGCATCTACCCTGAAGATTCCGTCATATATAAAGGTGAAGACTACGATACAGCGAGCGCCATGCATTACACGAATACGAGAGGCGCATACAAGGATATCGTCGACGGGAATGCCGACATAATAATATGTGCGCAGCCTTCGGATGAGCAGCTCGCATATGCGGCGGAGAAAGGCGTTGAGCTCGAGATGGTTCCGGTAGGATCTGACGCTTTCGTTTTCATAGTCAATTCCAACAATCCCGTATCTGACATTTCGATAGAACAGATACGGGGCATCTATTCCGGACAGATTACAAACTGGAGCGAACTCGGCGGAAATAACATGCCGATCGCAGCGATGCGGAGAAATAAGAACAGCGGTTCCGAGACCGCTCTCGAAAAGCTCATGGGCGACCTTCCGATAAAACCTGACTACACGGCGCTTTTCGGCAGCCCAATAGGATTCTCGTTCAGGTATTACGTGACGGGAATGCTCGCTGAAGGCGGAGTTAAGATCCTGACGATAAACGGTATTTCGCCCACGTCCGAGACGATAGCCGACGGCTCATATCCTGTGGCGGGAAATATCTATGCGGTCTACCGCAAAGGCGAGACAAACGAAAATGTATACAAGGCGATCGATTTTATGCTGTCGCCGGAAGGCCAGAAGATAATCGAAGACAGCGGATATATCCCTTTAGGGCAGTAATTATTGGTGGAATACAACAAAACCAGACGTATTTGCCCATAAAATACTGTTATTGCTCAAATGCCTTTGTGGATTTACTTTTTTTGTGAGTTGTGTAAAAATTGCCTCATGACATCCAATATGCATGTCAAAATTCAAGGAGGGTCTGTAAATGGAAACTACAAAGAATAAGCAAATCGTTGCATTGGTATTAGGTATTGCATCCCTTGTTATCCCTAACATCGGAACATCTATTTCTAACGCTGTCGACACATCCACAAACAGCGGTTCTCTTACCGCAGGTATCATTGTTATTGTTGCTACTTTGGTAGCTATCATTGTCGGTATCATCGGTATGATCAAGTCAGCTGGTGCCAGAAAAGAAGCTAAGGAGGCTGGTGAGAAGCAGATTCTTGCTACTATCGGTCTTATTACATCTATCGTAGGTACAGTTGAAAGTGCTATCGTATTCTTCTCCTGCGGTCTCTGCATCGCTTGCGTTGCTTGTGCAGCAGCTTCAGTCTGATAGATAGTTTAATCTAAGCATAAGAGGTCAGTTGCTTAAGTCATTAAGCAACTGCCTTTTTTATTTAAGGTCATTCATGTATCCATTTATCGAAATATTCGGAAGAACAATAGGAACATACGGCATATTGGCAGCTATCGGAATGTTTGCCAGCGCTTTGTGCTGCTATCTGCTTTTACGGAAAAAAGAAGTATATTTTGAAGATATCGCCATGACCGGTCTGATATTCGCTGCCGGAGCCGTGATCGGCGCGCATATTGTTTACGGATTCACGAATACGGATAAGATCATCGAATTATTCAAGAATCTCAAGGACTATAACTTTATAAGTTTTGTTCAGACGCTGTTCGGAAACTATTTCGGCGGCATGGTGTTCTACGGAGGTCTTATAGGCGGTCTGATCGCGCTTGTCATTTCAGACAAAGTATCCCAGAAGTATTTCAGGGGAGATGTCATGTTTGATGCCGTAGCCGTTGCCATTCCGCTTTTCCATACATTCGGCCGTATCGGATGCTTTCTGGGCGGATGTTGTTATGGCGTGTCATGTGATGTCGGTTTCACGGTACACGGAAACACGCTGTATCCGGCCGTAAATGATGTTAACAGGCTTCCGATACAGCTTATCGAATCGGCACTTAATCTGATCCTGTTCTTCGTTTTACTGGTGCTTTATAAAAAAGGAAAGTTTCAGCACAGAATGCTGATCGTTTATTTCTACATCTATCCCGTCATCAGATTCACGGATGAATTCTTCAGGGGAGACGAGATCAGGGGATTCCTTTTCGGATTGTCCACGTCACAGATAATAAGCATACTGCTGTTCTTATTTGCGGTAGCCGTCACGGTAATCGACGTCAGTAAAGGGAAACTTCAAAAAGGACAGACGCCTGTCAATACATAAGCAACAAAAAAGGCCGTCCGGGATTCCCGAACGGCCTTTGGCATTAATGACGTTTATCAGTAGCTTGAAACGCCTGCAGCTGCTGCAGCAGCAACAATGATGATCATGATAGCGCCTACAACGATGTTGAGGATGAGACCGATGATACCAGTGATCTTACCAACTTTTGTGAATGTGTTCTGAACGCCTTCCTTAGCGCACTGGCTGCCGAGAACGAGGCTTACGATAGCGGGAATGAGACCAGCTCCGTAACATTCGCAAAGTACGATAGATGCGATGCCGCATGCCATGCAAGCGATTGACTTGCCCTTAGACTGACCCTGTACAGGTGTGTTTTCTGCCATTTGAATGACCCTCCAAATAATAATATTCAGGGATTTCGCTATTTGTTCTACCCCATGCACCGTTGATTTTATCAAAAGCTTATGTGAATGTTAATGGAGTTTCGGCCAAAAAGTTTGACAATCAAATTACTTTTTTGGTATGAATTGACAAAAGGCTTTGAGGTTCGTTCAGAACGGCAGATAAATCATACACAAAGCCCGAAATCTATCATTTACTTTTGGCTCCTGATTAATTATTATTCTTGTGTATTTTATTCTAAAAGGAGTAATGCTATGGATATTTCACCACTTCAGAAGGCAAGATATGAGTATCAGCCCAAGCTTCCGGGCATGCTTAGAAACGGTATCGCTGAGATCAGCGTACAGGAAGGTGCTGCCACACAGTCTGTTGCAGACCAGGATAAGATCAAGGCTCTTTTCCCCAACACATATGGTAAGCCCGAGATCACATTCGTTAAGGGCGCAAATACATCCGCTGCTAAGAAGCAGGTAGTAGGCGTAATCCTTTCCGGCGGCCAGGCTCCGGGCGGACACAACGTCATTTCCGGTCTTTATGATGCTTTGAAGGCAACAAATCCCGAGAACAAGCTCCTCGGTTTCAAGAAGGGACCTGACGGACTTCTCAAGAACGACTATGTTGAGTTCGATGACAAGTTCATCGATGCATACAGAAATACAGGCGGATTCGACATCATCGGTTCCGGCAGAACAAAGCTCGAGACAGTTGAGCAGTTCCAGACAGTTGCTAACTATGCAAAAGAGAACGGCCTTACTGCTATCGTCATCATCGGCGGTGACGACTCCAACACAAACGCTGCCACACTCGCTGAGTACATGGCTGCTAACAACACAGGCATTCAGGTCATCGGCTGCCCCAAGACGATCGACGGCGACTTGAAGAACGAGGATATCGAAGCTTCTTTCGGTTTCGATACAGCTACAAAGACATATTCCGAGCTCATCGGCAACATCGAGAGAGATGCTAACTCCGCAAAGAAGTATTGGCACTTCATCAAGGTTATGGGACGTTCCGCTTCCCACGTTGCTCTTGAGTGCGCACTTGAGACACAGCCTAACATCTGCCTCATCGGTGAGGAAGTTGCAGCTAAGAAGATGTCTCTTGCTGACATCACAAACCAGATCGCTGACTCCGTTGAGAAGAGAGCAGCTAACGGCGACAACTTCGGTGTTGCCATCATCCCTGAGGGTATCGTAGAGTTCGTACCTGAGTTTTCCGCTCTCATTGCTGAGATCAACGAGCTCCTCGCAGGCGAGAAGACAGCTCAGTTCAATGCTCTTCCTGACTGGAACGCTAAATATGAGTTCATCAAGGCCGGCCTTTCCGCTGATGCTTTCAAGGTATTCGACATCCTTCCTCAGGGCATCCAGCAGCAGCTCTTCCTCGAGAGAGATCCTCACGGTAACGTTCAGGTATCCCTCATCGAGTCTGAGAAGCTCTTCTCCGAGATGGTCAAGAACGAGCTCGCCAAGAGAAAGGAAGCTGGCACATACAAGGGTAAGTTCGGCGCTCAGCACCACTTCTTCGGTTATGAAGGCCGCTGCGCATTCCCTTCCAACTTCGATGCTGACTACTGCTACTCTCTGGGCTTCAACGCATTCATGCTCATCCAGTATGGTTACACAGGATACCTCTCAAAGGTTTCCAACATCTCCAAGCCCGCTGATGAGTGGGTTGCAGGCGGTATGCCTATCACAAAGATGATGAACATGGAGAGAAGAAACGGTGCAGACAAGCCGGTTATCAGAAAGGCTCTCGTTGAGCTCGACGGCAAGCCGTTCAAGTATTTCGAAGCAAACCGTGAGAAGTGGGCAGTTGAGACTGCATTCACATACCCCGGTGCCATCCAGTACTTCGGACCCTCAGAAGTTTGCGACAGAACAACAGTTACACTCGCACTCGAGAAGGGCTGATACCTGACTTAAATATCAGATCGATCAAGGGCTGTTCCTTAGAGAGCAGCCCTTTTGCATACCGTGTATAATTTACTTATGAGCAAAAAGAGTAAGACAACGGAAATGATCATTAATGCCGTTATCGTTATTCTTACGGTGACCGGTACTGTTCTCATGCTCACCGGAAAGCCCGAAGAGGGAGCGCTGCAGTCGACAGGTATAGAGAACTTCAAGTTCTACACTGTCCTTACGAACGTGTTCTGCGGCGTCATTGCGGCTGTTTATCTGGTGTTGTGCCTTCTCAATAAGAATACTGACAGGATGGCGGCTTTAAAGCTCGCGGCTGTATGCGGTGTGGCGATAACATTTGCTGTTGTTGCGTTCATGTTCGGGCCATTATACGGTTATCCGCAGTTCTACAAGCGGGGCAATCTCTTATTCCATCTTCTGGAACCTCTGACGGCAATGACGGAATTCATCTTCGTCAAGCGGAAAAAGATGCCGTTCAGGTTTACGGTGATCGCGGCGGTTCCGACGCTCCTTTACGGCATCGGTTACCTTTTGAACATCCTGATAAACGGGATCGGCGGTCCCTGGCCTTATACCAACGATTTTTATGCTTTCTTAAGCTGGGGCTGGCCTGTGGGCATCCTGATATTTACCGTGATAACTCTGTCGGCTTTCGGAGTTGCCTGCATATTCAGGGCGGTAAGCAACAGGCGGGCCGTGCGTTGAAATTGCCCCTTTTCGGTCGCAAATAATCCTGATGACAATGTTAAGATAGTGAGCGGGGAAAAGGAGAACTCATATGAAAAGATCCGAGATCAACAAAGCGCTTAAGCGCATGGAAAGCGTGACGGAGGAGCTGAAGATAAGTCTTCCGCCGTTCTGTCATTTCACGCCGGAAGAGTGGCTTTCCAAAGGCCATGAATACGATGAGATCAGGGAAAACATGCTCGGCTGGGATATAACGGATTACGGTCTGGGCGATTTTGACAAGGTCGGATTCTCGCTGATAACTTTGAGAAACGGCAATCTCAAGGCAAAGGATAAATATCCCAAGTCCTACGCGGAGAAACTCCTGTTCATCGAGGAAGGGCAGTATTCGCCCAATCACTTCCACTGGAACAAGATGGAGGACATCATAAACAAGGGCGGCGGAAATCTGCTGATCAGGGTCTACAACTCACTCCCGGATGAAGAGATCGATAAGGAGAGCGATGTCACCGTTCACACTGACGGCAGGACATATCAGGTTAAGGCCGGAACTCAGATAAGGCTTACTCCCGGAGAGAGCATCTCGATACAGCCTTATCTTTATCATGATTTCGAAGTGGAGAAGGGAACGGGTGCGGTGCTCCTTGGCGAAGTGTCCCAGGTAAATGACGACAACACAGACAACAGGTTCAATCCGCCGGTCGGAAGATTCCCCGAGATAGAGGAGGACGAGCCGCCGTACAGGCTCCTGTGCAACGAATATCCGCCCGCTGAATAGAGGGTAATTGCACAAAGCGGCATGGCTTTTGTAGTAAAACGGTAACCTATATGTAAGGTGTTTCTGCCTTGACTTAAAAAGGGTACTAAAGCATTATTATCATGAATATTTATGTTTTTTGACAGGTGGTATTGATTTGAAAAAGAAAGCGGAAAATAAAGAACAGAGCTTTTTCGAGCGCTTTTGCTCGGCTCAGGAGAACAAGGCGAGATTAAGCCTTATCCTCGCGGCAGTGCTGGTCGTCGGTACGATCGGCTCCGTATGCACCGCGGCCATCACGCTCAAAGCGGATTCATCCGTTCCTTCGGAGAATCTGGAACTCAACACCGCAGAGCAGTTCCTTGCAAGGGCAGCGATCGAAGCTTCCGAGAGCGGGGAGATCGAATTCGTATCAGCTGAAGATTATATCGAAGAGACAACATCCGTCGAGCCCAGGGAGACCAAGCGCGGCGGACTTACAGGCGAGCATGTCGTCGACGTGAGCGACTTAAAGTCCCTGACGGACGAGGAACTCGTTGAAGCCATCAAGGCGGGTAAGGCAGGCGTTATCGCGAGGAGCGATATCGACACGGACCAGTCCCAGAACCAGAACAACGTTCACCACGGTTCGGGCGGAAACGCACCTGCTGCAACCGATACGCCGACACCGGTTCCGACAAATGTCCCGACACCGACGCTCGCGCCCATAACGATGGTCAAGTACCAGCTCGGAATAGACATCTCCGAGTTCCAGGGCAACATCAACTGGTCGAAAGTTAAGGCTGACGGTATCGATTTCGCATTCATCAGATGCGGCGGCCGCGGCTGGGGTGAATCGGGCAAGATCTATGAGGACACCAAGTTTGCCACCAACGTCAAGAACGCCAGGGCGGCAGGCATCAAGGTCGGTGCATATTTCTTCTCACAGGCACTCACTCCTTACGAGGCTCTCGAAGAGGCTTCCATTACACTGTCGAAGGTCAATAGTGTTACGATGGATCTTCCCGTCGTACTCGACTGGGAGACAGGCGGCGGATACAGGACCGAAAACCTGAAGGGTGAAGACTTTGCAAACGTCATCACAGCTTTCTGCAGCACCATTGCGCAGAACGGCTACACACCCTGCGTATATCTCAATACGGGCGACATCAACAACAGACTCGGCAGCTATTCCGGCGAGATCCTTTCCAAATACAAGCTCTGGTATGCATATCCTTACAGCTGCTACAGTGACGGCAGTATGTACAAGGCCGGCGACACGATCCCGCCCAGGAGCTTCTCATATGAGTACTGGCAGTATTCATGGCACGGTAAGGTATCCGGCATCAGCACCGACGTCGACCTGAATATCAGGATCATGGGCAAGACAACGCTCAACGCGCCCGAGGTTAAATTATCGAACACGGCCATTACCAGCGGAGTCGGACAGACGATCGATCCTTTGGAAGGCGTATCGGCCAAGACATCCCAGGATGAGACCACGACGAGCGGGATCACCTATGAGATCACGGATGAATCCGGTCAGAAGGTATCGCTCGAGCAGGCTCAGCAGAAGATAGGAAAATATACGATCACATATACTTACAAGGATTCGTTCCGCGGATCGGTAACCGCTTCCGCTACATGGGAAGTAGTGCAGGCAGTATCGCCTACGCCGACGCCTGCGGAGCAGGAAGCTGAGACTTCCGTCACACCTTCTCCCACTCCGGCTGAAGGCGAGACCGGAGACAACCCGACTCCGACACCTGTTGACCAGGAGCAGGGCGGTGAGACGACCGAAACTCCGACACCTACACCTGTTGATCAGGAACAGGGCGGTGAGACGACTGAAACTCCGACACCTACACCTGCAGAGCAGGGCGGCAGCGGAGAGACCGGCGGTTCATCCGGAGAAGGCGGAGACAACGGCGGTTCAACCGAAGAGACAGGCGGAGACAATACCGCGACGTAACATTCGTTAAGGCACATAAAGGATGGACACTAAGCTGACAGGCGATCCCGCGATGCGGAATCTTGAAAGAAAGATAAGGTCCGAGATTGAGAAGCTCCTTCTCATTTCAACTGTCGTGTGCTTGTGTCTGGAGATCGCCCTTGCGTTTTATTACTACATAATCCAGGATCTCGGTCAGCCGCTTAAGTCCTATATAGAGTTCAGGATACTTGTTCCCTTCGGTATAAATATGCTCCTGTGGCTCATCACCAGGTTTTCGAACAGATCGGGGAACAGCACCGACAGCACGAAGAACAGGGTGTGCTCCATTTCGACTCTTGTGATGACGGGCGTAATATCGCTCGCGCACAGCTATTTCATCCCCTTATGGATACTGCCGCTGTTCGTCGTCATGTTCAGCTCGATCTTCCACGATGACTTCCTTCAGAAGATCCAGGCGGGAATCTGCTTCGTCCTTATCCTGTACTCAGGCATACTGCATATGTACGATTACCCTACGGAGAGGACGTTCACGATCATCTGCATCGTGATCGCGGAGATAATGGCGATCATAGTAAGTCTTATGTCTTTCAAGCTCGAATCCTACACCAAGATGAAATTCCTCATCACGGAGAGGAGCCTCACCGGTGACGGCAAGTTGGATACGGACAGCGTTACTGGCGTGTACACCAAGGCATTCCTGACCGGAGAGGCCGAGAAGATCCTCTCGCAGACAAATGAGAACGAGCCCTGCGGCATTGCCGTCCTGGATATAGACGATTTCAGGCTTATAAACGATGAGATAGGACATGACAAGGGAGATGACGTTCTCCGCGCGCTCGGTTCCATCCTGTCAGACTATATCGATGCCGGCACCCTGATCGGAAGGTACGGCGGCGAGAAGTTCGTGGTCTTATTCACTAATGCGGTTCCGGAAGAGAACATGGAAGATCTCAACCGCATGCGTAAGGAATTCGCGAAAAAGAAGTTTTCTTTCCTGGACAGGTCCGTTACGTTCAGCGGCGGATATGCCTGGTTTGATATGAAGACGGATCTCTCCAGGGCAGTTCGGGAGGCTGAAGAGGCACTTGCAAGGGCAAAGAATTCGGGTAAGAATAAGATAGTCGCGAGCGATGAAAGTGACGAAAGTGAGGAATGATACATGGCTAAGACAAAGACCCAAAAGAAGAACAAGATAAGTGACTACAATGTCGGTACGATAATCGTCGACATCGTCATGCTCTTCCTGGGACTTATATTCTTTATCGGAACTCTGGCAGGCAAGGGCGATGACATCGCGGCGGGCTTCGTCAGGATCGTTGGCGGTGTGCTCGTAATAGTCGGCATCTTCGAACTTATCAACTTCTTAAGGATAAAGGATAAGACGATCTTCGACTGGATCGTGCTCATAATCGGAGGCGCGATAGCGGTTACCGGAGCCATATTCCTTATCAATCCCGCTCCCATCATTGCGATATTCAACTTTGTTTTCGGCATAATCGTATCGGTATACGCCATCGTGATAATAGTTGCTTCGGTCGGTACCTTAAGGCCCGCGGGTGCCAAGTACTGGTGGTTCTCGCTCCTTTTCGGCATCATTGCGCTGGGCATGGGTATCTTCATCGTCTTCTTTAACGGCGCATCAAAGGCCCTGACCATCATCATCGGCATCACGCTCGTTATCGGCAGCATCGGCGGCATCGCAAATGCGATCCTCGCTTCCCAGGCAAAGAAAGAGTTCAAGGCAAACTCCAAGATCCTGGAAGACGCTACGTTTACCGTTGAGTCCACGACAACCTCATCCGGTGACGGAAAGAAAAGCGCCGGTAACAGCGAAGACGACAGCGTCGATTTCTGATCCGTTATTCCCGAAAACTTCACCTGAGGAGGATCCCGTCCCATGGATATCACATATATCGGACACTCATGCTTCATGATAGAGCTCTCAACGGGTTATTCGATATGTTTTGACCCGTATGCACCGGGATCCGTACCCGGTCTCGGTGAAGTGGGTGTTGTTGCCGACAAAGTGCTCTGTTCACACGGGCACCGTGACCATAATGCCGAAGAGTGCGTAAAGTCTCCTTCAAGGGCCTTTAACGGACCGTTTCCGGAAATTGAGATCATAGACACCTACCACGATGAGGTTAAGGGCGCCAAGCGCGGTCCCAACAAGATCACCATAGTAAGATCGGAACCCGACAGTGCCGTGATCGTTCACATGGGAGATATCGGCTGCAATCTTACGGATGAGCAGCTCGAAAAGATAAAGGGCTGCGATCTTCTCATGATCCCGGTCGGAGGTTTCTATACCATAGACTGCAGGCAGGCTTTTGAGCTTTGCTGCAGGATCGATCCGAAAGCTGTTATCCCGATGCACTTCAGAGGCAGGGGATTCGGATATGACGTGATCTCGGGAAGAGAGGAGTTTGTGGAGCTCATAAGGGAGAAGGGCGGCCGTGAGATCATCAGCGGAGGCGGGAAAGTCAGGGGTATTCCCGATGGGAAAACACTTCTTCTGATGGATCCTGTGAGATTTTTGCAGTAATCGATTTTTGTAACATTTGAACGGACTTCTTTACGATATAATCTTTCGATAAAGGGGGTCGTTGTTATATGTTTAAGATCGGTTTTTCCAATGACAAGTATGTAGAGCTCCAGAGTGAGCACATCAGAGAGCGTGTCGAGAAATTCGGTGGCAAGCTCTATCTCGAATTCGGCGGCAAATTATTTGATGACTATCATGCGTCCAGAGTATTGCCGGGCTTTGAGCCTGACAGCAAGATCAGGATGCTCAAGGCTCTTTCCGAAGATGCCGAGATCGTTATCGCGATCAATGCCGATGCCATTGAGAAGAACAAGAGAAGGGGAGACCTGGGCATCACTTACGATCAGGAAGTTCTTCGTCTCATCGACGCTTTCACCGAATTCGGTCTTTATGTCGGCAGCGTTGTAATCACTCAGTTTGCAGGCCAGCCCCTGGCAGAGAAGTTCGAAGCAAGGCTCAGAGGTCTGGGAGTCAAGTCATACAGACATTACCCCATCGTCGGATATCCTTCCGACATCCCGCTTATCGTGAGCGAGGAAGGCTACGGCAAGAACGATTATATCGAGACATCCCGCAAGCTCGTCGTCGTAACGGCTCCGGGTCCGGGCTCGGGAAAGATGGCTACATGCCTTTCACAGCTCTATCACGAGAACAAGCGCGGCATCAAGGCCGGTTATGCGAAGTTCGAGACATTCCCTATCTGGTCGATCCCGCTCCAGCATCCTGTTAATGTCGCCTATGAGGCAGCTACGGCAGACCTTGCAGATGTCAACATGATCGATCCTTTCCACCTTGAGGCATACGGAAAGACCACGGTAAATTACAACAGAGACGTTGAGATATTCCCCGTCGTAAATGCCATTTTCGAAAAGATATACGGCGAGAGCCCCTACAAGTCACCGACGGACATGGGTGTCAACATGGCAGGCTTTGCGATCGTCGATGACGAGGCTTGCCAGGAAGCTTCCCGTCAGGAGATCGTAAGAAGATATTATGAGGCCAAGATGGCTGCTCGCGCCGGTCTTTCAGACGGTTCTGACGTAACCAAGATAGAATTCCTCATGAAGAAGAGCGGCATTGACATTACTTCACGCCGCGTTATCGGATCAGCTCTTGTCCGCGCCGAATCAACAGGTGCTCCGGCAGTTGCACTGGAACTTCCGGACGGCCAGATCGTTACAGGCAAGACCACTCCGCTTTTGGGACCTGCATCCGCAGCTCTCCTTAATGCTCTTAAGGTGCTCGCCGGGATCTCTCATGACATTCCGCTCATTTCACCTAATGTTATCGAGCCTATATCTGATCTTAAGATCAATCACATGGGCAACCACAATCCGAGACTTCATACCGACGAAGTCCTCATTGCGCTCGCTATCAGTGCTACCACAAACCCTGTAGCGGAACTTGCCATGCAGCAGATCGGAAATCTCGTTAACAGCGATGCTCACTCAACCACCATGATGAGTTCTGTTGACCTCAACATGTTCCATAAACTCGGCATCAACCTTACGTGTGAGCCTGTTTACGAGACAAAGAAGCTGTATCACAGGTAAGGTTTAACTTAATTTGTTTTCGAAAAGTCCGTGCCGGCATGGTGCGGGCTTTTTTGTAGACCTGAAACTATTTGCCGCATACAGACACAGAAAACCCGGACACTTCCGGGTCCGGGCTTTCCTTTTGGGGGCTGTTATGAAGAAACAAATCTTTTCTGATGACATTATTGCATCCGAACTTTAACTAAACCTTAAAGCAACCTGAATATTTTCTGAGATCTGAATACGGACCGCAGGGAACGGCGGAGGACTTTTTGACTTTCAGGTGCGGCAAAACACAGGAAGTTGTTTCCGCGGGTTGACAAATGGCCGGAACAGTACCATAATCTCATTAGTCAAAGAAAGTCAAAGTCAAAGTCAGGAAAGAGCAAATTGCAAAGCAGCTCTGATAACAAGCGGAAGGAGGATGATCTTGTGGCTAGACTGGTTGATGTTATAGAACAGATGATCAAGGATATGGTCGACGAGAATGACGGAACGGCTACGATCTGCAGGAGCCAGCTGGCTGAGCAGGCGAACTGCGTGCCGTCTCAGATCACGTATGTGCTGTCTACAAGGTTTTCGGGCGGAAGCGGATATATAGTCGAAAGCAGGAGAGGCGGCGGAGGACAGATCACGATCACGCGTGTAAGTCACGTCGGTCCCGCAGAATACCTGAAGGCGATAATCGACGGTGTGGGAGACGACCTCTCGCAGCAGCAGGCGAAGAACCTTCTGATGAACGCGGTGTCTGTCGGCGCCATGACTTCAAAGGAAGGAACGGCGATCATGGCAGCGGTATCCGACAGGGCGCTTGCCAGAGTCGATTCGGACATAAGGGCGGTCTTAAGGGCGGATATCTTCAAACATGCGCTCCTGGGACTGATGGTTACTTGAGATAAAGAATTCCGGTAAAGGAGAAAGATAAATGAGATGTGAAAGATGCGGCAGGGAACTGACCAATACCATGTTTACGATAAACGGTACTGTCCTGTGTGAGCAGTGTGCAAAGAACGCGGGGTTCTACAGAGGACCTTCGGAATTTCTGAACAATCCGTTTGTCGAACTCGATGCGATAGCTTCGACATTTAGGGAGATGGCCAAGAATGAGATAGATTTCGGCAACAGTACGCTTACATGTCCGAAATGCGGGATGACTCTGAAGGAATTCGAGAACGAAGGACATGTCGGATGCATCGAATGCTACAACACCTTTAATGAGAATATCATCAGGGAGATGTTCAAGCAGCAGGGCAACAGCGAGTACACCGGACGTCTTCCCTCACAGTCTGCAGGCACCGTAACGGAATCTCCGGCGGCAGTAAGGAAACAGATCCCGGCTGAAGGAGCTTCACCCGATGATGGACCTGCGGCAGCGCCCGTACCGGGTCCCGCAGAACCGAAGAAAGAACACGCTTCGGGACTGACTATCGAAAAACTCATGAAGGCAGACCTCGGAATGCTCTCGGACGAAGAACTCGAGAAAGGCATAAAGCTCGCGGCTGATGCTGAGGAATATATCCTTGCGTCGAAGCTCAGAGACGAACTCAAAGGCAGAAAGGACGGTGGCAGCAATGGCTGAGTGGTATACAACGGAAGGTGCGGACAACGACGTTGTCCTCTCAACAAAAGCGTGCATCGTCAGGAACATAAAAGGATACAACTTCATGCCGAGGCTGGATGACAAAGACTGCCGGAGCCTGATGGATACTATTGACGGAGCCGTTGATAAGGACACATACATTGGCGGATGCGCTGCCGATCTCGACAGGAATACCGTATTGAAGCTCACAAGACTCCAGCTCCTGGGTCGCGAGGCGAGCCAGCTGGCTAATCCTGAGAGAAAGGCATTCTACTACAATGACGATGCGAGCCTCTCGATAACCGTGGGATGCGGCGAACATCTGACGATAAAGGCCCAGGCTCAGGGTCACGATATAAGCGTATACAAAAAGGCTGAGATGCTGGCGGTTGATCTCGAGAAAAAGCTCGATATCGCATTCTCCGGAAATTACGGATTCCTTACTTCGAATGTCAGGCTCGCCGGCACGGGTCTGAAGATCCTCTATACGGTCGCCATCCCTGCTCTTTCGAAAACGGAGAGCGGTATAACGGCGCTGTCGCAGCGTGTAAGACAGTATGAATGGACATTGTATCCGTTCTCCGAAAGGGGCGAGACCGCTGATTCCGATGTCTATATCATCGCGAGCGTCAACACTTTGGGCGTTACCGAGGAAGAGCTCCTCAGAAGGGGCGAGATGCTCATCGCGGATGTTATCAAAGCGGAGAGAGCCTGCCGTGAAGAACTTATCACCAGCAGGAAGGAACAGGCGGAGGATAACTACGGAAGATCATACGGCACTCTGAGATACGCGAACATGATCTCCAGGGGAGAGGCGCTCCAGGCGCTTTCATGGATCAGGCTCTACCATGACCATGACGATTCGGGTGAGATAAAGATCTCCTGGAATACCATAGACAAGCTTACGATGGATATCCTGTGGGAGCCGGGCGCACCGAACAGAAAGTCGGGCCAGAGCACGGCATCACAGAAATACAGAGCGAATGGAATAAGAAAGATCCTGAAGGGAGTTGATAGAGATGAGAATAACTGAAGATACTGCAAAAGTGCTCGTTACGGCGAGCATTATCGCTGAGGAGAAACATACTTCCCTCATACGTGACACCATACTTTTTTCTGCGCTGTGCGTAACTGATACGCCTGCACGCGAGGTTCTGAACGACAACATCCAGGACATGTCGATAGTATTGGAACGTCTCGGAGTCGACGGCGAATACGAGATAGACGAGGCCGCTATCAAGATGCGTGCCGACAGGGCATTTTCAAATCTAAGGATCGACGTCAGGAGGATCTTCGCGAATGCCGCTGAACTGTCCAGAAGGACTGGTTTTGGCGGAGCGGTAAATCCCGAGCACCTTCTTTTCGTAATCCTGTCACGCAAGATATCCAATCATCCGGAGATCTTCAGCTGCCTTGAGGCCGCAGGATGCGATCTTGAAGGCATAAGGGATTCCATCATCAGCATCTTCAATGAGCAGGCCGAAGAGGCAAAGAACGGAAACGGCCCGTTCATGGACAGCGGTGATGACGATTCCGACAGACCTTTGGGCGGTCCTTCAGCAGGTCCCCGCAAACCTTCAGGCAAGGGATCGGGAAAGACCGGACACAAGACTCTCGACAAGTACGGCAAGAACCTGACAGAGCTCGCCAAGCAGGGCAAGATCGATCCGGTAATAGGCCGTGAGGAGGAGATCGCCAGAGTAATGCAGATACTCATCAGGCGCACAAAGAACAATCCGTGTCTCGTAGGCGATCCGGGTGTCGGCAAGACCGCGATAGCAGAAGGTCTCGCTCTCATGATCGCCGAGAACGACGTTCCTGACGTCATCAAGGGCAAGGTCGTTTACAGCGTCGAGATGGGTTCGATGGTCGCAGGCTCAAAGTACAGGGGCGAATTCGAGGACCGTATCAAGAGCATGCTCGATGAGGCGGTCGCAGATCCCAATGTCATTCTGTTCATTGACGAGATCCACACGCTGGTCGGAGCAGGCGAATCCTCCGGCGGTTCGATGGATGCTGCAAACATAATGAAGCCGCTCCTTACAAAGAACGAGCTCCAGGTAATAGGCGCAACGACGCTCGACGAATATACGAAGTTCATAGAAAAGGATCATGCTCTCGAGAGAAGATTCCAGAAGGTATTGGTCGAAGAGCCTTCTGTTGAGGATGCGATAGCGATAATGAAGGGCTTAAGGAGCAAATACGAAGAGCATCACAAGGTCCACATCCCGGATGACGTCCTCGAGCAGTCGGTAAGACTCTCGGCAAGATATGTTTCTGACAGGTTCCTGCCCGACAAGGCCATCGACCTCGTCGATGAGGCAGCCGCCGCAAAGAGGATCAACTATGCGCTCTCCAAGGCAAGAGGAGATCTCGAGAGGGAGATAGCGGATGTTGTCGCAAAGAAGAAGGAGGCTGTTGAGCGCCAGGATTTCGAGGCTGCACAGACTCTCAAGGAAGAAGAGGAGAAGATCAGGAACAGACTCGTGCTCCTGCAGGATAAGGTAAAGCCCGACGAGGAAGGCTTTACGGGCACCCTCACGGTTGATGATGTTGCCGTTGTCTTAGCGAAATGGACGGGCATCCCGGTAACGAAGATCACCGAGTCCGATGCCGAGAAGCTCAAGAACCTTGAAGCCGAGCTCACCAAGAGAGTCGTCGGTCAGGATGAGGCTGTTCACGCCATTTCAAAGGCCATCCGCAGAGGCAGACTGGGTCTCAAGGATGAGAAGAGGCCTTCCGGCTCGTTTATCTTCCTCGGTACGACAGGTGTAGGTAAGACCGAGCTTGCAAAGGCACTTGCGGAAGTAATGTTCGGCAATGAGAATGCGCTCGTCAGGATCGATATGTCCGAGTACGGCGAAAAGCACGATGTCGCAAGACTTATCGGTGCTCCTCCGGGATATGTCGGATACGATGAGGGCGGCCAGCTCACCGAGGCTGTAAGGAGACATCCTTATTCAGTCGTTCTTTTCGATGAGATCGAGAAGGCACATCCCGAGATATTCAACACCATGCTCCAGGTTCTGGACGACGGCCGGCTTACGGACGGTCACGGAAGGACAGTCGATTTCAAGAACACGATAATCATCATGACTTCCAACATCGGAGCCAGGATGCTGGTCGGAAGCGAAGGCAGGAAGATCGGTTTTGCGATGGCAGATGAGAGCGACAAGGACGAACTCTCAAGAGAGGGCCTCTACGGCGGCAAGTCTTACGACGAGGCAAAGAAGCTCGTTCTGGACGAACTCAAGAAGACATTCTCGCCCGAATTCGTAAACCGTGTGGATGACATCATATTCTTCCGTATGCTCGGCAAGGATTCCCTCATCAGGATCGTAGACATCCTCATGAAGCAGGTCGGTTCAAGGATCAGGGATCTCGGCATGGACATCGTGCTCACAGACAGCGCGAAGGAACTCCTGGCAAAGAAGGGCTACGACCCGCAGTACGGCGCAAGGCCGCTCAGAAGAGTCATCACTTCCATGGTCGAGGACCGTTTCTCCGAAGCAATGCTCGACGGCGTCGTAAAGCCGGGACGCATTGCGATAATCGATGCGGTAGAGACATCAGATCCTGAGGCGCTGATCGCTCAGGGAAGCGCTGCGGAAGACGGAAAGGTCATCGTCATCAGGGACGGAGGCGAGATAAAGAAGGACGGCGCAGAGGAAAAAGTTGCGGAAGACTCTGCGAAATAAAGATACAGTAAGCACCTGACAGCGAAATGTTGTATAATACTCACGCAATTACTTCGGTAATCAAAATAATTTCCGGGGTAACATAATTAATACGGAGTAACGAGATGCAGGAAAACACCAGTAATGCGGCCTCCCGTTCCAAGGCGCCGCGTGATTATGACATAGGATGCGTGCCGAGCAAATTCTGGTTTGGATTTGTCGGTTCACACATAATTGTGCCGTTGGTATGTGCTTACGCCCACATCAAGGTCAAACCCGACATGGAGTTTGTTAAGCATGAGGGTCCCATCATCGTCGTCTCCAATCATGAGTCTTACTTTGATCCGATCGTCATCAACCGTCTGACCAAGGCAAGACCTGCAAATTTCGTAACAGGTGAATTCGTATTCAGAGCTCCCGGCTGGGGTCACTGGTTCAAGCTGGGCGGCGCCATCCCCAAGAAGCAGTTCGTAGTCGATACGGCTGCGGTCAAGGCCATGATGCGCGTCATGAAGAGAAACGGTGTCATCATCGTATATCCCGAGGCAACGAGGCACGTCGACGGCAAGTCCATAGGATTTGATGACGGCGTCGCAAGGCTTGCGAAAAAGGCCGGCGCATCCGTCTATATCGCACACATCCACGGCGCCTACATGGCATGGCCGAGATGGTCCAGATCCGGCATGCGCAAGGGAAGGATCAGCGCCGAGTTCGTAAAGAAGATCTATTCTGACGAGGTAAAGCAGCTGTCGATCGAAGAACTCCAGCAGAAGATCCTCGACGGAGTCGATTACAACGAGAACGACTGGATCCGCGAGAATCCCAGGACATACAAGAGCAGGAAGCTCGCGGCAGGTCTTCAGAACATTGCTTACGCCTGCCCGAAGTGCGGTTCCGAGTATACGATGCAGTATATGAATTCCGGAAAGCACGACATGATACAGTGCTCCAACTGCGGCAACGCGGCCAGATATCTTCCCACTGGTCTCATTGAGAAGGTCGACCCGCAGTGCGTCGTTTTCGACGATCTCCATAAGTGGACCGAATGGGAGAAGGGACTCATTAAGGAGCAGCTTGATGCCGGCGGATTCAAGATGGAGATGAATGCCGACCTCTTCAAGGTTTTCGACAGGTTTACTTTCGCGAAAACGGGAAAGGGCAGGGTCACCATCACCGATAAGGAGATCATATACTACGGAACAGACTGTCCTGCAGAGGAAGGAATCCCTTACAAGAAGGGCAAGCCGATGAAAAAGTACAAGGACAGGGTGCTCGATTCGAGTGCGCCTTTCGAGCGCAAGGTCTTCGAGATCGATACGATGAGAGGACTTGTCGCTTCCTACGGCAAACATTTCGAGATCTACGACAAGGACGGCGAGCTCTACAGGTTCCATGTCGACGGCCAGAAGGTGTTCAAGATACACGAGATCGTGGTGCTCCTGGGCAAGAAATAATTTTCACTAGGTTGGTTTAAGCGCAAATAAGAGCGGGTTTGGCAAAATATTCGCCAAACTCGCCTTTTTTATTGCTTTTATCTATCGCGCGAAGATAGTATAATCTTCAAGTCAGTAAATAAGAGGCGCTCTATTAAGGGTGCTTCCCAAAACACAAAATAATGAATCAGGAGTGTGACAATCCATGGCAATGTATGACAAGAAAAGCGTCGAAGATTTAGACGTAGCCGGCAAGAGAGTTATAGTCCGCGTTGACTTTAACGTACCGCTCGACAAGGAAACAGGCACAAAGATCACAGATGACAAGCGTATCAAGGGTGCCCTCCCTACGATCAAGTATCTCGTAGACAACAAGGCAAAGGTTATCCTCGTATCACACCTCGGCCGTCCGAAGAACGGACCTGAGGCTAAGTTCTCCATGAAGCCCGCAGCAGACCGTCTCGCTGAGCTTCTCGGCCAGCCCGTTACTCTGGCTGCTGACGTTATCGGCGAAGATGCAAAGGCTAAGGCTGCTGCTCTTAAGGATGGCGAGATCCTCATGCTCGAGAATGTCCGTTTCCACAAGGAAGAGACAAAGAACGATCCTAAGTTCGCAGCTGAGCTCGCTTCTATGGCTGACCTCTATGTAAACGATGCATTCGGTACAGCTCACCGTGCTCATGCTTCAACAGCAGGTCTCGCTAATTTCCTTCCTTCCGCTTGCGGCTACCTCATCAAGAAAGAGATAGACTTCATCGGCGGCGCACTTGACAATCCGGCAAGACCGTTCGTTGCCATCCTCGGCGGCGCTAAGGTTTCCGACAAGATCGGCGTTATCACAAACCTTTTGGACAAGGCTGACACCATCATCATCGGCGGTGGTATGGCTTATACATTCATCGGCGCTCAGGGCGGCAAGATCGGTGATTCCCTCTTCGAGGCTGACAAGGTTGACCTCGCTAAGGAGATCCTCGCTAAGGCTGAAGAGAAGGGCGTTAAGCTCCTTCTTCCTACAGATACAGTTGTTGCTGATGCTTTCGATGCAAACGCTAACAGCAAGGTAGTTCCTACAATGGAGATCCCTGACGGATGGCAGGGCCTCGACATCGGACCCGAGACAATCGCTAAGTTCTCTGAGGCCATCAAGGGCGCTAAGACAGTTATCTGGAATGGCCCTGCTGGCGTATTCGAGTTCGAGAAGTTCGCAGTTGGTACAAAGGCTATCGCTCAGGCAATCGCTGATGCAGACTGCACATCAATCATCGGCGGCGGTGACTCCGCAGCTGCTATCGAGAAGCTCGGCTATGCTGATAAGGTTTCTCACATCTCCACAGGCGGCGGCGCTTCTCTCGAGTACATCGAGGGTAAGGTTCTCCCCGGAATTGACTGCCTCAACGACAAGAAGACAGGCAGGATCTTTGCTGCAGGCAACTGGAAGATGAACTGCGGTATTCCTGCAGATGCAGTTAAGCTCATCGAAGAGCTCAAACCCCTCGTAAAGAATGCTGAGCACAGAATCGCTCTCGGCGTTCCTGCTACAGCACTTGCTGCTGCAGTTGAGGCTGCTGCTTACACAAACATCAAGATCGCTGCTCAGAACTGCCACTTCGAAGAGAAGGGTGC
>CAMVGO010000019.1 GCA_947167045.1 uncultured Clostridia bacterium | reverse complement strand
GTTATCTTCGGTGTAACAGGCGGCGTTATGGAAGCAGCTCTCAGAACTGTTTACTTCAAGCTCACAGGCAAGGAGTCCGAGCCTGTTGAATTCACAGCAGTTCGTGGTCACGATGCAGGTATCCGTGAGGCTTCTCTCGACATCAACGGTACAACAGTTAACGTTGCAATCGCTTCCGGCATGAAGAGCGCTAAGGTTCTTCTCGACGAGATCCGCGAGGGCAAGTCAAAGTATCAGTTCATCGAGATCATGGGATGCCCCGGTGGTTGTATCAACGGCGGTGGTCAGCCTTATGTTCGTCCTTGCTTCATGCCTAATGAAGGTGACGATATCCTCGACACATACAAGGAGAAGAGAGCTCAGGCACTCTATTCCGAGGATGAGAGACAGACACTCCGTCAGTCACACAAGAATCCTCAGATCATTGAGCTTTACGAGAAGTATCTGGGCGAGCCTAACTCACACAAGGCTCACGAGCTCCTGCACACAACATATGCTGCAAGAGAAGGCTTCAACGACGTAGAGAAGAAGTAATTTCTTATCGGAACAGTAATCAGACAGGGTGTCTCAGATGAGGCACCCTGTTTTCATTAACAGTAAAGATTTCGTTGTGATTAAAGAATTTTGATTTATCGAGTGATATAATACCGCTTGGACAGAATATGAGGCCCCGCTTTTGCTTATTTCCATATGAAACACAGGATCGCAATTTACTCGAACGGTTATAACGGCAGCATAACTCTCAAGGCCATTGAGGGCATCAAAAGGTATGCCGCGGCTGAAGATCTGGACATACATTTTTATATCAGTTTTGCAGCAAACAACAGGCGGCCTGACACAAATGAAGGACAGCTCAACATCTATAATCTTGCGAAGCTGGAAGAATATGACGGACTTATCGTCTTTTCCAATCTGCTGAATAATATATCCACGGCTGAAAAGCTCTGCATGGAGGCCAAGGAGAAAAACGTTCCCGTAGTCAGCATCGGAATGAAGTTTGAAGGCATTCCGTTTGTCGGCAACAACAACGAAAAGGGAATGGCCCAGCTCGTCGAACACCTGATCACGGAACACGGTGTAAAGGACATTGTCTATATCGGCGGTGCGAAGGATCATGTGGATACTACAGACAGAGCACGTGTGGTCCGTGAAGTAATGGCGCGTCACGGTCTTGAGCTGAATGATGGTAACATCATCTACGGTGACTGGACCAATGAAAAGCCAATAGAATATACGGATAACCTGATCGATTCGGGAGCAAAATTCCCTGATGCCATAGTCTGTGCAAATGACATAATGGCCCTGGCAGTCATAAGCAGATTCCTCGAAAGAGGATACAATCCGCCGGATGACATTATCGTAACCGGTTTCGATCACATAGATGAATCGGGAATATCCTATCCCGCGCTTACCACGGTCGACCAGGATTATGAGACGATCGGTTATGAGAGCTGCGAGCTTCTTTACAGGATCATCAACGGCGATGACGGTAACCTCAATGTGTCAGTGGCTTCCAAGCTCGTCTTGGGCGAGAGCTGCGGGTGCAACTCCGAAGCAGACAGCTGCTTTAATATCAAACGTCGTGAATACTGCAAAGGCGTGCATTCCAAAAACAAACAGGCAAGCTACTTCAACCGCTTCATGCGTGGGGAGAGGAATGCGATCCTTGAGTCTTCAGACTACGATGACATGAAGGTTAACTTAAGGAAGTATTATCTTTCAAATAATGATTACTTCCGCGGCAATTTCTTCCTTATGCTCAACAAGTACTATTTTGAGGATGCCGCATCTGAAGACAGTGAGGCATTGTCCGAATGCTATGAGGCGGATTTCGACACCACAGTGGCGATCAAGGACGGCAGGGAAGCCGATGAGATGATCGACAAGCACCTGAGAATGCCGGGCTTTATCAAGAAAGAGGGCGAGCAGCATATATATTTCTTCTATCCGCTGCAGAATGAGCGTTATAACTACGGCTATGTCGTTTTCGTTGACGGAACATACATAATCCAGGAGGATTTCCGCGTTTACGAGTATCTCGAAAAGATGGAGCAGACGCTGATGCAGTTCAGGATCAACCTGCGTCTTGAGATGGTCAATAAAGAACTGAGATTCCTCTACGACAAGGATCCGATGACGGGTCTTTATAACAGATTCTGTTTCGTAAGTTATGCCGTTCCGCTTGTTGAGGAGAGCAGGAAACACCATAAGTCCGCCATGGTAATGTTCGCAGATATCAATGATCTCAAGCTGATAAATGACCGCTACGGACACATTTTCGGCGATAAGGCGATCATCACGGTAGCCGAGGGGATCAAGGAAAGCATCGGCAATGACAATGCCATCGGCATCCGTTACGGTGGTGACGAGTTCATAATAATCGCCGCAAATGCGGACAGGAAATATGCCGAGAATATAAGGCGCAGCATTAACGCCCATATCGAAAAAGAGAACAGCCTGGGTATCAATCCGGTCAGGTTTTCCGTAAGTATCGGCTATGTGCTCACCGATCCGAGATCAGACAAGTCAGTTATCGACTATGTCGATGAGGCTGACAAGCTGATGTACGGGATCAAGAACGATTATCACAAGAACAATCAGGATCCTTCTTAATAGATCCTGTAGATCGTTGTATTCTCCTCTGCGAAGTATGCGTCCTGCGTAAGGTTCTCTTCAAAGAACTGCCTGTTGAACGTGATGCCGTTGCCGAAATCGGCGTCGTAGAACTCGGGATCGGCGATCAGATATCTGATATGACGCTCCTTGCAGTATCTCGTGAATTCATCAATGTTATCTCCGCAACCCGATATGAGCCACAGATAGATGGTGTCTCTCGTATATGTGTCATGACCTGCGGACCAAGCGTAATAAGGCCAGCCGTAGTACATCGGGCGTCCTGCGAGCAGGAAACGGTTCATTGACCACATGGGGGTAAGGAAAGCATCATCAGGATCAGTGTTTTCGGAGATCCATTTGGTTACAGGCGAGTTCATGTCGACTGTAAGAGGTGTTCTGTTCAGATTAATGTAAGTAGCCCATTCGCTTACACCCGTGGCTGTAAGGGGAACCATGAGCGCGAGAGCCAGTATTACTCCTGCGAGCTCCAGAGCGATCCATGCGGGGAGCGCAAGACCTGAAGCTTTCTTATTCTGTACGGGTTCGTGCTTAGTGGCCTCCGGTCTTATCTCTTCGTCCTTATTGTCTTCGGCAGGGAGCTCTGTAACAACGGCTGCACCTTCTTCGGCAGACTCGATGGCAACATTGGCATCAGCCGCGTCATCAGCTTCTTCGCCGAATGTGAGTCCCAGAGCCTCATTGCCGGGACGCATGGACAGATGTGCAGGCTCGGGTGTGGAAGCCATTATGCCATCGTCCGAATCGTCGGTCTCATCGTCATCCGCAGTTGCCGCAGATGCGGTATCTGCAGGAATAACGGGTGTTTCAGCCGGTTTCTCTTCAACAGGAAGTTCGGAAGGTTTGACCTCTTCGCCGAAGAGCGCCGCGATGGCTGCAACTCCGGCCTCAGCTTCTTCCGCAGTCTTATCTTCTTCAGAGTCAGCGGAAGCCTCTTCGTCAGATGCTGCCGTATCTCCGGATGTTTCTTTTTCTTCAGCCGAAGTTTCTTCTGAAGTATCTGCGGGTTTGTCTTCATCTTCTGATCCTGTCTCTTCGAGTGAGACATTCTCGCCGAAGAGTGCCGCCATGGCAGCGATACCTGCTTCAGCTTCGGGATCTTCAGGCTCCTTGTTGCTGCTGTCATCACCGAAAAGAAGTTCTTCGGGGAGAGCTTCCTCGACGATCTCTTCAGGGATCTCAGAGGTCTCTTCCTCAGCTTCAGTATTCTTTTTCGAAATGTCGGAAGGCTCGTCGGACAGCTTGTCCTTTATGACGGCCAGATCGGCATCGATGCCTGTGTGTGAGTCAGCAGCATCGAAATCAGGCTTTTCGGCAGGTTCTTCGTCATCTGTAATGGGCTCACCGAAAGCGCTTTCTGAAGGAAGCGTGGGTGTCCTTATACCCTTGTTCGCGGAAGCTGCAGCCAATGCGACTTCGCCGTCACTTGAATCCGCGTCGATAATGTCGCTGACGATGCTCTCTGTTTCAGGTTCTGCAGATGCGTTTCCGGCTTTTCTGCGCTTGAAGGGAATAAAGAGCATGTTTGCGATCAGTGCTGCGACAAGTGCATCGAGAAGAATGAGCGTGACCTGGATGAACTTATGATTTGCGAGCATCTCGAGAGATACTTTAAAGAGGAATGCAAAGATCATGGGGTTAAGGAAGCAGATAAACAGCAGGAAACGGTGTACCGGCTTCTTGTGGATTATATCCAGGATGAGTACGACAATGGCAAATACAGCCGAGAGGATGAGCGTACCTCCCGTAACGATGACAAGATATTGCATCAGTGTGAGGAACGTGGGTTTATCAAGGATAAAGCCGGGGAGGAACTCGAAGGATACAACATTCTGGTAACCGCCAGAGAACACAAGCGTCTGGATGTATGAGGATGCTACTGCGCATACAGCAACAGCCAGATACAAGAGCCTGCTCTCGGAGAATACCGCCATACCGAAGAGCACCAGAAGGAGCGCGATAAGGCATGAACCGTGGAAGTAAGGCATGACTATAACGAGTACGCATGCCAGAAGAGTTATCGATACGGGATAAAGGGGATCGTGTGATCTTGTGATCCAGGCGTTCCTCGAGAACGCGATCGCCTTGATCTTATCTGCACCCTCGGCTCTGGAAACGGAAATGCAGAGTCTCCTGATGAACGGCAGGAAGAGGATAACCATAATGAGTATTACCGCTACGCCGAGCATCAGATGACGCTGGTTGGGGTAGACGTTGATGGCCCAGATGCCCCAGTTGTCGTAATCAGTTACCTGATACCAGCTCGTTGAAGCCATTATCTCTGTAATGGCGCCCGAAAAGGTATTGCCCGCATCAGTAAGTTCCTTGATGTGGAAGAATACGTTGAGAGAACTTCTGAAGAATACGAGTACCGGTGCCACCAGGAAAGCCGCGCGCCTTGAACTGATGAGGACTGCGAGGAGTCCCAGGAGTACGAGCGCGCATACCATGGACATTATCGAAGGCAGGTTGAGTGCATAATCGATGGGGAGTCCCAGATATTGGAGCGTGCCGGCGAGGAAATAGAAAAGGAAATGATACTTGATCCCGTCGCCGGAGAAGTGCATGTACTGTGTGGGGAAGTTAAAGCCCTTGCCGAAAGAGGCGACCATCGCCGTATGGGGCGAGAGATCGGAGAATGTCGACAGACCGTTCATGAGCTGGTTGCCGCTGATCCTGTATGTATAGAACATCAGGAATGTGGCAGTGATGGTAAGAGCGAGGATAACGAGTCCGTAGAACAGTGAGTCGGGGACATTGGAAACGTAATCTTCTATCGTTGTCGCGCCGGAAGCCTTGAGGTCTTCGCGCTTGACTCTTTTGCGGTTGATGAGGATGAGGCATGTGAGGATCATCCAGAGGAAGAAAGCGAACGTGATGAGAACGCCGATCTTCTTGCATACTTCACCGCTGTCTACGATATATGAAAGACCAAGAGTGACATAGTAATTGAAGAAAGGTACGCAGAGCATACCGGTAACGATGCCGGCGGGAACCGTGAAGATCGTGTTCGGAATGTGCCTGATAGCCTTTGCAGAAGGACTGCAGGCCACATATAATCTGCGGACATCCGGTACTGACAGTCCTACAAAGCAGATACCGAATACGGCACAAAGTGCCAAATATAAGATAGCGAGCATAAATATCCCCTTATTTTAAATATCTTACTAATCTTAACACAACTTATCTTTATACCAATATGTGCCAATTCGTGAGGTTTTGGAAAGCCTCCGCCACTAAAAGAGTATAAACTGTATATCTCACGGTAAAAGGGAAATTTGTGTGAAAATTACTGTTCTTGACCGTGGAATACGGGAAGACGGCACCCCGTTTTGTTGCGGCATGCCTTCTGTTCGGCTAAAATTAGTATGTTTCACTTAAGTGTATGGAGGCATATATGAGCGATAAGAGAACGGACTACATCAGCTGGGACGAATACTTCATGGGCGTTGCAAAGCTTGCGGCCATGAGAAGCAAGGATCCGAGCACCCAGGTAGGCGCATGCATCGTTGATAAGGATAAATACATCATTTCCGTCGGATATAACGGCCTGCCCTTAGGCTGTGACGATGAGGATTTCCCCTGGGCCAGAGAGGGCGGAGTGCTGGACACGAAGTATGCTTTCGTTGCTCATGCCGAGCTCAATGCGATACTCAATTCCAAGACAGGCAACCTTGAAGGTTCCACCGTTTATGTCACGCTCTTCCCCTGCAATGAATGCACCAAGGCGCTGATACAGAAGCGTGTCGGCAAGGTTGTTTATTACGACGACAAATATCACGATTCGGACACCACCATAGCAGCACGCAAGATGCTCGATGCAGCAGGCATCCCTTACGAGAAATATCAGCCTTCCGGCCGTAAAGCAGAGCTGGGTCTTTGACGGAGGCGCACATGCGAAGTAAGACAGGGCAGAAGTTGCTTCTGCTGTTTATTACATCCGTATTTATCGTGACGGTCCTGCCGATGATATCACTTGCGGCTCCTGCGGGTACTGCCACACCGAACTGCTGGGGCAGCGGCGGACAGCTTGAGATACAGCTGTCGGGCTGTTCGGGTTATCAGAATATCACCGTTGTCGCTGAATTTTCCGGAAAGATCGATTCGGCGACGGGCTGGGGCTTTGATTCCTATAAGATAAGCGGCAATCAGGTAACGGCCGTCTGTTCGGCTTCAGGTCCCAACAATTGGGGATTTGACAGCAGGGTAGGCATACAGGTCACGGGCTCGGATGTCAATTCCGCAAAACTCGTTTCAGTGTCAGGCGACGGCACTGCGGGGAAGGTCAATGAGACCGCAGCTGAGACCACGGGTTCGAATAATCAGACAAATACAACGACCGAGACGACAAAAGCTTCGGCAACTCCTGTTCCCGCACAGACGGTTAAGGGTGTGGAAGGAGATGACTGGCTTACCACGGTCGATTCCCACATAGTCGACATGAGCGGTAAGGAAGTTTGGCTTACCGGCTGCAACTGGTTTGGCTACAATACGGGCACCAATCTGTTTGACGGTGTATGGAACTGCAATCTCGAAGATTCGCTGGTTTCGATCGCAGACCACGGATTCAACGTTCTCCGCGTACCGATGAGTGCGGAACTCCTTCTGCAGTGGAAGCGCGGCGAGTATCCGAGGGCCAATTACAATAACGCCTACAACGAAAAGCTCAATTCCATGAATTCACTCGAGATCTTCGATTACGTCCTGTCCCTCTGTGAGCAGAACGGAATGAAGGTCATCATTGATATTCACACCGCAAAGACCGATGCGTCGGGACATAATCACCCTGTGTGGTACAGGGATGACATCACCGTCGATGATTTTGTCGAATCGCTTTCCTGGATCGCCGGAAGGTACAGCAGCAACGACACCATAATTGGCTACGACTTAAAGAACGAGCCTCACGGCAAGGCTTCCGAGGATCCGCACGCCATCTGGAACGATTCGAACGATCCCAATAACTGGAAGAAAGTCGCCGAGCGCGCCGGAAATGCCGTTCTCGATGCGAATCCGCACGCCCTCATCATCATCGAGGGAATACAGATATATCCGAAGAATCTTGAGGCGAACAATTTCGTATCCCGGAATGACGATGCTGATTACTACAATACCTGGTGGGGCGCCAACCTTATGGCGGTCAGAAAGTTTCCGATAGATTTCGGATCTCCCGAAAGGAATAAGCAGATCGTCTATTCTCCCCACGACTACGGTCCGAGAGTCTTCGAACAGCCGTGGTTCCAGGGCGGTTTCACATACGACTCGCTCATGAAGGATGCCTGGTACGACTACTGGCTCTACATCCAGAAGGAAAACATCGCGCCGATCTTTGTCGGCGAGTGGGGCGGCTTTATGGAAGGCGACAACCTGAAGTGGATGGAATACTTCAGGCAGCTGATAGCAACGGAGCACCTGCACCATACTTTCTGGTGCTATAACGCCAATTCAGGCGATACCGGCGGACTCGTCAAAGATGATTTCAAGACATGGGATGACGAGAAATACGCTTTCGTAAAAGACGTTCTCTGGCAGACCGGAGACGGCAGGTTCATAGGTCTCGACCATGAAGTGCCTTTGGGGAAAAACGGAATTGCCCTGTCGGATTATACGGGTGTTACGATAACTCCTGCGCCGGTCACTCCGGCAGCCGAGACGACAGCTGCAGCCGAGACAGCGGAGAGTGCCGTACAGACGACTGAGATCACCACTGCCGTCAGCGAGACTGAAGTTCACAGGGATCCTGCAGAATCGGAAGCTGCTTTCGAGGCTGTGAGAAAAGTTGCGATGGGTTTCATTATTGTTGCTATAATTGCAGTAGTACTGATAATAGCCGTAGTTGCGGCAGGCATCGCGCTGAAGCAGAAGAGAAAAGCGGAAGAGGAGATAATGACTGTAGATCCTGAAGAGCCTCATGCCGGTCTGACCGGCGGCAATGACGGCTCGGAAGGTCCTGCTGACGGTGTTGGAGGGGACAACTGATATGTTTTACGAGATATTGAGCATTAACCTGGCAGACAATTCACAGCTTACACCGATCGTTATCGGTCTTGCCGTGATCGTCGTGGTCTGTCTCATCGTTGTGCTTACCATCCTGAGAATGAAGGATAAGCGCAAGGAGAAGATGGATGAGAATATCGACACTGCATGGCGTGCCGAGCAGGTTGTAAACCGCACTGACATCCTGGCCAGGAAAGGAACCGGGGAAAAGAAGATCAAGCAGATAAAGCGTGAGACGAGAGACCCCAGGAAGAAGGCCGAGGAAGAGGCAGCCGCTAAGAATACTCTCATCGGAGGCAGGAGCGAAGCCCAGCAGGAAGAGAAGGAAGCATCAGAAGTCTTCGGTTCTCTCGGCATCTCTTCAAAGAAAGCTGAAGAGATAGACAAGGCAAAGGAACAGATAATAATCAACGGATATCTGCAGAAGTCCAATACGGCTCCGATAAGACCCGTTTATTCCAACACACTCGAGGCGCGTCAGCAGCAGAGAAAGGAACTTGATTCCGACGAGGTCGGTGCGGAAGCTTCCACACCCGCACTCGTTATGGATTCCGCCGCTCCTTCTGAAGTAAAGATCACCGAGGCTCCGGTACAGAAAGTAAAACCCACGGCGTTAAAGCGTCCGACAGCCACAAGGGTTTCCATGGATGAGGAAGAAGCGCCGGAAGAACCTGACACGACATATATAGCGGCTATAAGACCTGAGACAGGTTCGGAGGTCTCAAATGCGGTAGTGGAAGTTCCTGCAGACATACAGGAGGAGAAGCCCGACATACTTAAATCGGGTGAGGAAGCGATCATTCCCGCCGCGACGGAGCCTGTGAAAGGCTTCGCTCCGAACAAGGATGCATCTTCACAAAACGGCTGATCCGGAATTCTTTCAAAGCTAAGTATCCGCTAATCCTCAGAATCCTTTGAGCACTTGAAAATACAGACGTTTAGGCTGTATAATTTTGGTATCTTTTAATAATTATTTTTTAAAAGATGTGTGCTTATTTGGAGGATTTATAGATGTCGGGCAGCTATTCTGGACGCTTCTCGTTTAAGCCGTTGTGTTTGCTTTTCAGCATTCTCATCGGTTTTTCGTTTGCAGCTTCATTCATTAAACCTCATGATGTTTACGCCGACGGCGGTGTAAATTCCTGGCGTATCGAGCAGGGTGACAATTACTTCCGTTTCGGTTTCAATTTCTGGGGATTCAAAGACGGTGACGAGATAGAAATCACTTTCGGATTTTCCGCTTCCGGATATGAGATCAGTGACAAGATGGGCCCCGGAACATTTACCGCCTACGTAGACAGCGCGGAAAACATCATCGTAAAAATTTCTCCGGTCAATAATTCCGATTACAGCATAACGCTTTCCGGTACAAACCTGAGCAATGCATCGTTCTATCAAAGTTCATGGAGATATACCAAGAGAGCGCCGGATCCGACAGCTACGAATACGCCCAAGCCCACGGCAACTAATACGCCTAAACCTACGGCAACAAACACTCCCAAGCCGACTGCTACCAGTACGCCGAAGCCCACGGCTACGAGCACTCCCAAGGCTACACCTACAAATACTCCTAAGCCGACGGCAACAAACACACCCAAGCCGACAGCCACACCGGCTCCCACGGATGTGCCTGAGACATCGGAGGAGACCTCCGAGACCACCACTGAAACGACTGAAGAAACGACTACCGAAGCTGTTGTCGTAGCAGTTGTCGAGACCACGGAATCAAGCGAGACAACTGAGCCCACTGAACCGTCGGGCAGCGACACTTCGGAAGAGACCACCGCTGCAGAAACTACTCCTGCCGTTGTGGGACAGACTGAAAAGGGAACCCAGCCTTCCAAGAAGAAAAACAACTTCGCATGGATCTGGATAGTCGTACTTATCGTCGTTGCAGTCCTGGCATTCCTCAGATACAGATATCTTAAGGACAGAAAATCTCTCAGCGGCGCAGATCTTGCTATAGCATTTATCCCCGGCGTTCCTTTCATCGCGGAGAAGTTCGGTTATTTAGGACCTGTCAGCCAGATGACTCCGGCTGTCAGCGCTCCCGCGAACGGCAAGGATTTTAATACGGCGAATGCCATGAAAGAGATCAAGGCAATGGAGAAGTCTTCAGCTGCAACTGCGAAAGCACCCGTTAAGCGACCTTCTTCAAATCCTGCAGCTCAGACAACGACAGCAACCGGCAGCAAGCCCGCAGCTGCCCGGCAGTCTGCAAACAGACCAGTTGCCCAGAAATCCATTATTCCTTCATCAGGTAAGCCGGTTGCCGCAGCAGGCACTGCTTCTGCAGCTGCGCGTCCGGCAGCGAAGGCTGATGTGAAGAAACCCGCAGACACGACAAAGAAACCGGCCGCTCCCGCACAGGCAGCTGACCGTGACAAACAAGCTAAACTTCTTGAAGAGAGGAAAGCCGCCCAGATGGCAAGAGTAGAAGAATTAAGGATGAATGCTGATGCCAGAAGAGCTGCAGCAGCGAAAAACAGGGCTGCAGGCACGGCAGATCAGAGAACGCAGACTCGCAGCAACGATCCGGAGAAGAGCCTTACGGCATCAGCACACGGAAGCGCAGCCGCAGTTGCTTTCCGTCAGGCAGCCAAGCCCGAAGACAGAAAACAGAATCCTTCCGTTTTCGCACCCCGTCAGGATGCAGCTCCGGCCGTACAGAAACAGGCAACCGCTGCAGCCGCAGCTCCGAAGCAGGAAGTTAAACCCGTTCAGCAGACAACAGCAAAGACAACTCAGACAGGTCCTGTCAGAAGACCCAAGAATGAACTTACACCTGAGCAGATAGCTGCTCGCCAGCAGGCTGCAAAGCTCCTCGAGGAGAGGAAAGCCGCTCAGGCAGCAAGAGTCGAAGAGATAAGAAGGAATGCCGAAGCCAAGAGAGCCAGGGAAGCCGAGGAGGCTGCCAGGGCAGCGGAACAGGCAAGGCTTGCTGAAGAAGCAAGGAAAGCTGAAGAAGCAAGGGCAGCTGAGCAGGCAAGGATAGCAGATGCGATCAGCGCTCAGGAAGCGGCAAGGATAGCAGAAGAAGCCAGAAGAGCAGAGGCGGAGAAAGCTGCGGAAGCGGCAAGAGCTGCTGCCGTTGCTCTGGCTCAGGCTGAGGCGATCGCCGCAGAGGCCAGAAAACTCCAGGAGGAGGCTAAGGCCAGGGAGAGAGCCAGATTAGAAAACGAGAAGAGAAAAGCTGAAGAAGCTAAGGCAGCTGAAATGGCTGCGAGGTCTGCCGAGCAGGCAAGATTAGCTGAGGAAGCAAGGAAGACTGAGGAAGCCAGAAGAGCAGAAGAAGCTGCAGAGCAGGCAAGATTAGCGGAGGAAGCCAGAAAGGCCGAGGAGGCCAGAAGAGCCGAAGAGGCTGCAAGAGCTGCCGAGCAGGCAAGATTAGCAGAAGAAGCAAGGAAAGCCGAAGCTGCAAGGGCTGCTGAGGAAGCCAGGCTCGCCAATGAAGAAGCTGCAGCAGCAGAACGTGCAAGGCAGGAGGCTGCCGAGGCTGCAAGAGTTGCGGCTGCCGCAAAGGCCGAAGCCGAGGCCAAGATGGCAGAAGCTCAAAAGGCAATCGAGGCTGCTGAAGCAGCAAGAGAGGCAAAGGCTGAGAAGGCTAAGAGGCAGAGCAAGACATCCGAAGTGTTTAAGTCAGCGATTGCTTCTTCTGACGGAGCGGTTACCCCCGGAATTTCCGCTATAGCATCCGTTGAGGGATATCCTTTCGCAAACGTTGAGAGCGAGCCTGATAAACAGGTTAAGGGCGAGGCACCCCGCAAGGGCAGTTCCGTAACTTCTTTCAAGAGCGGTTCTTCCGCAGGCGTTGGCGCTTCAGCTTCTAAAGATACGACAGGTCCTTCGATCTCTATAGAGCGTGCCAAGGCATCCTCCAATTCTAACCAGCTCGGAACGCTTCTTGCGGGCAAGAATTACAACAATTCCGGCAGAGCTCCCGTATGGGCAGCACCTGCAATGGCCAGCGTAACGCCTTTCAAGGAGAGCGAAGAGGCCAAGGAGCAAAAGCGTATCGAAGAACAGAAGCGCATAGAGGAAGAGAAGGCCAGGAAGGAAGCTGAGGAGAGGGCAAAGGCGCAGCGCACGAGTATTGCTGACAATGCCACATCCCATAAGTCCGCTTTCTTCAAGAGATCCCAGAGTGGAAGAAAACAGGTTACTGCTCAGGAAGACGACGATAATGTTACAGCATATGGCGGTATCGTAAGACCTTCTGCTATAGTAGATCAGGAGCGCGACATCAGAAAGAGCAGTACTGCTCCGGCGATGGGTGCGGCGCTTGAAGGTCAGAGACCTTCTATAATGGATCCGAACGTCAAGTCCATTCCCACGGCTTCAAAGCCGCTGGCAGGATTTAAGCCGACAGACGGAGAAGGACCTCAGAGTGAGGATCCTTTCGATGATTCGGATTCATCAGAAGAACAGCAGGCATAATAGGATGATGCCTGCCGGGGGAGAAATAGCAAATGAAAAGATCTAAGAAACCATTAACCTTTACGGCCATTGCCGCAAGTATCGGCGCGTTGAGCCTTGCAGTTGAAGGATGTGTCTACGGACCTCCGCCGGAAGAGACCAATGTCTACGGTCCTCCGCCGGATGTTTCAGAGACGACTGAAAGTGCTGTCGGCACTAAGCCGCATGCATCCGATGACAACAACGAAGTCGGTGTATACGGACCTCCGCCGGATGAGACGTTTGACGGCAATGAGGTTGATGTCTACGGACCACCGCCGGATGAGACTGACGGTGAGGAAGTCAACGTTTACGGACCTCCGCCGGATGCCACAGGTCTGACCGAGGAAGAGACAACGGAAACCTCTCTTGAAGCGACACCCGTCACTGACGGCATGGAAGTTGTCGTATATGGTCCTCCGGGAGATAGCGGAGACTGATGTCTGTGGATATACCCGAAGCCAAGAAGGCTTATCTCGACAGAAAAGCTCAGGAACGTGCAAGGCTTTTTAAAGAGCCTGAGTTGATATACCTGTTTTTCGAACTGACGAGGAGCTGCAATGAGAAGTGTTTCCATTGCGGCAGCAGTTGTGCGCCCGGACTGGGACACGGTCCCGACAAAGAGATGTTCAAATCCGTATTGAGAGATGCAAAAGAGCATTTCGACCTTAAGAGACTCCAGCTCTGCATCACGGGCGGCGAGCCTCTCCTTTATCCGGATTTTGAAGAGCTACTGGGCTATGCAAACGATCTCGGTTTTAAGTGGGGGATGACGACGAACGCGACACTGATCACGAAGGATGTCGCGGCAATGCTCGCCAGAACCGGTATGGGCACGGTGTCGGTCAGCATAGACGGACTTAGGGATACGCATGACCGCCAGAGAGGTCTTAAGGGCGGATATGACAAGGCGATGCGTGGCATAGAAAACCTTATAGATCAGAAGTCCTTCAGGCACATTCAGGTTACCACGGTAGTCAATCACAAGAATATCGGCGAATTAGATGAGCTCTACGAGATCCTCGATAAGCTCGATCTTGATTCATGGCGCGTTATCGGCATCGAACCCATGGGCAGGGCCCTGGATTATCCCGATATGCTCATGACGCCCGATGACCAGAGATATATGTTCAATTTCATCCGCGAAAAGAGGGAGCAGGGCATCCCGGTGAATTACGGTTGCTCGCATTTCCTCGGCCTTGAGTTTGAAAGAGAAGTAAGAGACTGGTTCTTCTACTGTGGTGCCGGAACTCACACTGCAGCTATCAGGGTAAACGGTGACATCACCGCATGTCTTGATATCGAGGAGCGTCCGGAATTTGTTCAGGGCAACATCTATAAGGATAAGTTCAGTGACGTCTGGTTTAACCGTTTTCAGGTATTCAGACAGCCTTTGTCTTCAATCTGCGAAGACTGTAAGGAATGCGAATGGGAGAAATGGTGTGCCGGCGGATCAAGGCACTGCTTCGATTACGACAACAATAAGCAGAGGGTATGCTTTAAGGGTATTCTCTTTTAATATCCTTCCTTTGAGTGTATTATTAAATCTACGGAACTTTCTCTAAGGAGAAGCTTTATGCACCAAAGGATCGCGATAATTACCGGCAGTTCATCAGGTATCGGAAAAGCATTTCTGGAACTCCTTGCCGGTGATAAGGGTGAATTCTACAAAACTCCATTTGATGAGATCTGGGCGGTAGGCAGGCGCAAAGATGCGCTCGATGCTATCGCGTCTTCTGTCAGCAGCGTTAAGGTGGTTCCCATAGCAGCTGACCTTTCGGATGATTCAGGCATCAGGACAATCGAAGACAGGCTTAAGAGTGAAGAACCCGTCGTGGGTCTTCTGATCAATTCTGCAGGAATGGGCATAAAAGGCGCGGTGATGGACAAGACCGCGGAAGCCCTGGACAATACTGTAAGGATCAACTGCAGCGCATTAAGCCGGATGATCAGGATCACAGTCCCGTACATGAAGAAGACGGAAGCAGGCCGTCCTGCGATAATAAACATCGGGTCTTCGGCGGGCTTCCTTCCGCAGCCTGGATTTGCCTGCTATGCGGCGAGTAAGTCATATGTGATCTCATTTTCAAGAGCGATGAGCAGCGAACTCAAACCGAAGGGCATAGATGTGATGGTAGTCTGCCCCGGACCGGTTGCCACTGATTTCCAGAGAAGGGCTACCGAAGGCAAAGAGGCTGATTTTACGGACTGGCGCAAGAACTTTGTCATAGATCCCGTAAAGCTCTCCAGAGCATCTCTCAAGGCGTCGCGGAAGGGGAGAAAGATACTTGTCTATCCCTTCTCTCAAAAACTCCTGCATCTTGCCTCAAAGATAGTTCCCACATCATGGATACTCGCCTTTATGGGCAATTAATACCAACAGATAAAGATACAAAGACCAGGGGGTGATCAAATGCAGAAGAAGAAAACAGAACCCACATTCGGAAGCATCTTCAGAGCTGTCGAAGAGAAGTGCGGGAAGGTGTCCTTTCTCCAGGATACCGCCACTCAGATAACCTTGAACGGTAATCTCGACAATCTTCCTTTGTATGTAAAGATCGAGGACGGAATGCCGGAGGTTGCGCCTTACGAATACATCAACGCACCGTTCTATATCGATGCTGACGCGGAGACGTTTGCAGCCATCCTGAACGGCGATAAGAGCTTTACCGTTGCGGTGGCGCAGGGGTTCATTACGATCAACGGAGACGCAGCCCAGGCGGTTGTCTTCTGCTCGACATTGTTCGGCTAACAACACTTTAAACATTATTCATCAGTTGTTTAGTGTTTGGTGCTTTGTGCCTAATATTTTTAATGTATCGTATATCTAGAATGTTCCAACCATTTATGTGTGTTGGAATGACAAAAAGAATCGTAAATTTGTTATAATTAAAAGGTATGGCATTAAAACTTAACGGCATTTTCAGAGATAGGATGGTCTTCCAGTGGGGCGCTGAGCTCCGCGTGTTCGGATACTCCGATAAGACCTGTGTGATCAGATGCTCACTCTGCAAAGACGGTGAGGAGATCAGCACGGGGACATGCGGCACCGAGCAGGATGGAAGTTTCCTTGTATGCCTGGAACCGGTCGATGAACCGGGCGGTCCTTACGAGATCAGGATCTTAGAAGATGATATCGGTGCATACGAGATCCGCGACGCATACGCAGGCGAGGTATGGCTTGCGGCAGGTGGCGGAAATATGGATTATCCTCTCGCAAGATCAGAGTTTGCCAAGTTTATCATGCCGAAGATCGGCAAGACAGAGATCCGTTATTACAAGGTTCCCGCTTTCGGACATATGAACGAAGCTCAGGCAAAGGCTGAAGCCGAGTCCGAATGGATCGACGTAAACAGCGAGACTGCCGGTCAGATGAGTGCCGTGGCTTTCTATTTCGCAAGAGAGATCGAATCAAGACTTGATTCCAAGATCGGCATTATCCAGTGCTGTGCCACAAGATCCACGATAGATAACTGGCAGAGCGTCGAGTCACTCCTTACCACCAAGGAAGGCAGAACATATATCAGGGATTTCGACGATGCCGCTTCCGAGCTCACACCGGAAGAATATGATAAAGAGTACGCAGAATATCTCGAAAAATACAGAAAATACAACGAGATCCTGGAGGAAGCTCTTAAAGAGAATCCCTGGATGACATATCCCGAAGCTGACGCAAAGCTTGGCCCCGCGCCCTGGCCGGCACCGATAGGACCCAAGTCGGCAAGACACCCCGGCTCCGCTTTTGAATGCATGATCTTAAGGATCGCGCCTTATACGTTAAGAGGAGTCATTTTCTATCAGGGCGAGGCGGATACCGACGGACACCAGTCCGAATACGGTCACGTTTTCGAGACCATGATCAAGGAATGGCGCGATGTCTTCTTTGACGACCAGTTGCCGTTTATCTTCTGCCAGCTTCCGATGTATATTTCCAAAGACCGTAAGTATATGGGCTTCGATGATATGAGCTGGCCGCTCCTCCGCGAGCAGCAGCAGATCGTTGCCATCGACATGCCTAATGTCTACATGGCCGTTATAGTTGACTGCGGCGAGTTTAATAACCTGTTCCCGTCTGACAAGAAGACTCCGGGTGACAGACTTGCGCTCCTGGCAGAAAAATTCGTATACGGTTTTGAGAAGGTCGATGCAGTATCGCCGTTCATCATCGATGCGAGACGCGGAGAAGGCGTTGAGATCACGTTCGGAGGAGATTATCTGCTCCTGAACCTCACCACGGGTTTCGGTCCTGACGATTCCGGATTTGAGATTGCAGGCGAGGACGGCAAGTACTATCCTGCCGAAGCTTCGGTTGACTTCGACGGAAAGACCATCCTGCTCTCATGCCCGCTGGTCGAATTCCCTTCGAAGGTAAGATATGCATTCTTCTCATATGGCCCGACACCGCTCCACGCACAGAACGGTCTCACCGCTACACCTTTCCAGGTAAGGATCGACAAGGATCTTGGCGGAGTCTGATATGAACATCGCTTTTTTTACACGTCCCAAGCAGGAGATAACATATCTTTATTCTGACTTTACTGTCCGTCAGGCACTCGAGAAGATGCATAACAGTTCCTATACTGCCGTTCCCGTGGTTGACCGTGAAGGACACTATATAGCGACCATTACGGAAGGAGATCTTCTCTGGTTTATCGTAAAGGGAGAGGGCGGAGAGCCGCACACCATGGCGATAGAGAGCCTCGAGCAGTTTAAGCTCACGGACGTCGGACTCAACGAGCACAGAAACCAGCCGATATCGATCAGCTCGTCTATAGAGGACCTGATTATAAGATCGATGGAAACGAACTTCGTTCCGATAGTCGACGACCGCGGGATATTCATAGGAATAGTGACCCGGAGGTCGATCATCAAGCATTATTACGAGAAAAACATACTGCCGCACGAGTAAACCGTTGCGGCTTTTCAATTTAAAAGGACCGCTCATGAAGTGTGAAGCGGTCCTTTGGTTTTATACGTCGTCGTCTGTAAGTATCCCGCCCGTCATGACTTTGTTTATCAGTTCCGTTCCGTAATTGACGGTGCTCGAGTCGGGATATGTGACATACAGTTTCTGGTTAGGCATCGAGTATGTGTAATCGTATCCGCCGCTTCCGCTTACAGCATAGGATTTGATATTCCATGACGCAAGGTCGTCGAGCTGCATCCTTACAAGAGTGTCGATCTCTTTAACATCCATGTTTGTTACGATGAAGCCCTGAAGATCTGAAAGGATCGAATTGTAGTTTAAGAGCAGCGTGGAGTGGTCCGAGGTCAGTTTGTTTATGATTGCCGTAATGAGACGCATCTGGTTCTGTCCGCGCGTGTTATCGCCGGCCGCGAAAGCATAACGCTCGCGCGCGAAGACAACGGCCTGTGGTCCGTTAAGCGTGATATCGCCTGAAGGGAAGGAGTATCCTCTTGCATAGAAACTCTGCGGGTTGTAGATCGATACGCCGCCGATGTCATCGACGAGTTTTTCAGCACCCGTGAAGTTGATCTGTACATAGTAGTTTATGTCGCAGCCATACAGGTTCTCGAGTCCCGTGATGGAGCAGTCAACGCCGTAGATGCCGAGATGTGTGAGCTTATCCTTTGTGCCGTAGCTCGATCTCGGGTTGGGAACGTAGAAGTCTCTCGGTGTGTTGAGCAGGAGGATCTGTTTGGTCTGGGGATTTACGACCATCAGGATATTGACGTCGCTCCTTGAAATGGTAAACATCTTTTCCCTGGTGTCAGAGCCGCTGATATAGACTATGAACGGCTCCAGATCAACGTTCTCGACCTTGCCGGTCGCCGTCTTGATCTCAACAGGCTTATCTGCTGTTCCTGCCGCTGAATAAGGATTGGAAGCCTCTGCCTGTGTAAGCTCATCATGTGTGATCTCGATGGTGGCGATAAGTCTTGCTTTGTCACCGAAATCCGAATACTGGTCAGTTTCCTTAAGGATCTCGACATAGTTATGTTCGATGACGGCGACACCCACATTGTTCTTGAGCAGAGCATCTGCCACCTCGGATATTGAAGCGAAGTCTGAGGCATTTACCTGTGTGCCGAGACGGCTGTTGATCTTGGTTACCGCAGCGAATGAGGCAGGACCGTCGTATCCGCCTATTACGCCGAAAGAATAACCCTTGCATTCTTCGATGTTTTGAGCGGGATCATCGTATCTGACGTATACGTTCATCGTGGCAGCTGCATCGGCCTTGTCAGAGATAGTGATTTCCTTGACGGTCTTATTCACTTTATCCATTACGTTTCCGGCATAGACAGCGCCGCCGCATACGGCAAGAGACAGAACGATCGCGATGAAACGGCGGAACGTCCTGGCGGCGTTTGTTTTTGTCCCGGCAAAGAAAAGAAGATAGTTAAGGAACAGCAGGATGACCAGTACTCCTCCGAATGTAAAAAGGAGTTTGTTGGGGAACATGCCGAGCGTATAAGCCCTGAAGTATGCATATCCCGAGGTTGCAGCCTGAGCGAAAAGCAGTATTCCCGCAAATGTCCTCCATGAGCGGTTTTTCTTTTTCTCTTTGGCTTTCTTCTCCTGATCGAGCCTGACTTTCTCAAATGTGTGTTTCATGGTTCATTCCCTTTATCCTTTTGTTCTCAGACAGTTTCGACTGCCTCTTTCTTACGGCGCCATCTGCGCTTGAGTTTCTTTGATTCCTTTATCTCCTGTTTTACGGGTGCATAGTCCTTGAGATCCAGGAGTGCGGACAACATCTCCGTCTCCGGCTTATAGCGTGAGGATATGACAAGCTCTATCTTGCGGTCCTCGGTGCGGATCTTAAGGAATCTCGCGCACTTTTCGAGGTATACCGGTTTGTTTTCGTGCCTCTCACAGAGTTCGCTCCAGGATACGATGTAAGGCTTCCTTATGAGGCGCTTATAGACCAGATCAGTCTTTTCGCCTTCCTTGATGAGCCAGACCCTCGAACGCTTCGGAAGACGTCCTATGCCGTGGAATGTATAGACCGACATGGCGATCTCCATGTCAGGGTACAGTTTCCTGAGTCTTCTGGGAACGTGTTTCTCGATCCTCGGGACCTGATCGTTGCGCTTGAAGATCTTCCTGAGAATCGTATATGCATAGATGTCTTTATAGTACTGTGAGACTCTGGCGAGTATCCTGAACAGGAACAGGCCGGCGACAGCGATGTGGATGCTGACGATGAAGCTTACGACAGGCGCGAAGATCTGAAGAAGCATAAGCACTATATGAAGGAAACCCTTGATGATCTGCCATATAAAACTGGTTCCCTTAACAGGGATGGCAGCGACTATGACTTCCCATTTGTCGACACATGAATATGTGCAGTAGTAGAAGATCGAGATGGCGATTACCGTGATACCGGCAAGAATATACGTGCCGGCATCCGGACCTCCGTTTTCTCTCGACTTGCCGATGAAGTGAACGGCACGTACCGCAAGAGCTCCGCCTTTTACTCCCGGAGGATCTGCTTCGAGCGCTTCGGTCGTTACGAAGGGCAGGAGAGAGATGGAGACAGTGCAGATATAACCGACTAATTTGTCGAGTTTGTCGATGGTCTCTTCGGATACGATCTTGGATTCGGCAAAAGAGTGAATGACGATCAGCGCGGCGGCTACGAGGGTCAGAAAGACTGCCGCATAGGGATTTGCTATCGGGAGTTTTCCGACTTCCCTTATTATCGGCACGCCGTTAAGAAAATCCGCGATGCTGCAAAGCACAGCCGAGTCGGGCGAATAGACCGCTGCGTTCTCGATGGCGCCTAAGATGGCAAGTACCGCCATAGTGGCTGACGGGTTGATGGAAGCCGTGACTGCCGTGGAGAATGCGCCGGAATAGAAAGCGAGGTCTGTGGCAAAGCTTGCGGGTTCCGGAGCGCGGTTCGATCCGAAGCCTGCTGCCAGGCTTATCATGGGGATGAGAGCAACGCACATGAGCGCGATCAGGGCTCCTGCGGTTCTTCTCAGTCTTGTCTTATCAGATTCTAACAGGCGCATGTTTGTCCTCCCTTACAGTTCAAATAGCGTCCCGGGACTGCACTCCAACGGGCACAGTCCGCTGAATTATCAACATATTATTATACACTGTCACATTATTTGATTGTTTTCACGGAAATTACGATATCCTTACCATTCACCCAGGAACTTCCAGTTATCGGGATCGTGAGGGTCACCTTCGACGGAATACCATTCACCCGGAAGGAACGTATTCCCGTTATTGATGTTTGTATCAAGGTCTTGTGAATAGAAGACTGTCTGAGGACCATTCTTCAGATGTGAATCGATAGGATTATGTGTAAACGGATTTGTCGGGTTTTCTATAAGTCCGGATGTTGCAAGCACAGGTGTGTCTCCGTTTGTCATGAACTCTTCGGACACGGTGAATCCCGTGGCATCGAAATCCTTTACCAGAAGGAGAGGCATAAAATACTGCATTGTGGTGTCGTTGCACATGACGGGGAACTGCTCTATGTTCCTTCCGTGATCGGCTACGATGATTATCCTGGTATTGTCATAGACACCGTTTTCGCGCAGGTAATCAAACCATTTTCCAAATTGGATCATGGCAGCCATATATGCGTGATAATACGTGAGCTGATCTTGCGTGGTCATCGGCATCGTCACGCCGTCCACCGTGTATCTTGTTACCATGTCGACATCATAAGCCGTGTTGTCGACATACATTGCCGGAACATAATCGGGTTCCTGGAGAAGGCTGGGTGAGTGAACGGTGTCGTTGGACATCATGAGGAATGTGTTCTCGGAAGAGTCACTTATTTCCGTCATGTTCGGCAGATTGGTCAGAACGGGATATGACTCCAGGAACACCTTACTGTAGCCTGTGCTTTTGCTGATGCCGTCCAGTCTCTGTACCAGGGAGGAGACATTCACTATCCCATCTGTGTCCGGGACAGATGATGCGGCTTCATTGTACAGACCGCCGTTATATACTGTTTCCTGCAGGAGCAGCGGAGATATCTTCATCAGTGAGAAACAGAAGAAATTCCTGTTGCGGATCTTGTCCACACGTTCATGCATCATGGCAGAGGATTCGGAATTCTCATCTTCGAAGATGCTGAACTTCGCGTTGGTTATATAACTGCTGATATCAGGATAATCATCGTATATCGACAGATCGGGGATTACATCATATCCGGCGTATGAAGGATCGAAAACGGTGACTTTAAAGTTGTTCTCATCAAAAAGCACCGGCATGACCTTTAGAGATTCATTTTGTTTGCTCTCAAGGCTTTCCGAAGCTCTGGCATTAATTCTTTCGGGTGTATATTCATAACCGCCATAAAGGGCAGGCGAGCCGAAATTCGTATAAGGCCCGAAGGAAATCGTATTCGGGTAGTACGTAAACCCGTCAAACTGTTCTTTAAGTTCAGGCTTCTCATTGAATACATAGGGCAACTGTGCGCCCATAGTCCGGTCGAGCATGACGACGACCACGTTCTTTCCGTTTTTGCTGAGCGGTATGACAGGCATCTCTTCTGAGGGTCTGGTTGTTGCGATATAAGCATTATAACCCCGCATGACGACAGAGGAATTATAGATCCCGCTTACAGCGACGGTGAGGATACCTACGATAAGGATGCTCTTGGCGATCTTCCTGAATTTTGCAGCGATGATAATAAGAACGGCTGCTGCGGCGGAAACGGCTAGCGTGTTTATCAGGTATTCGGAAATGCTGAATGACGGTGCAGCATCATATTGCAAAGTCGATGACATAAGACCCAAGTTGGTCCCGAAAAGCATGTAATCCAAGATCGATACACCGCATGTTATCCATATTCCTTTGCAGAATAATGACTTTATCATGTCACTCATGAAGAAGTAGAAAACACCTGTCCAAAGTACCCATGTTCCAAACGACAACAGCAGTGAATTAACTATATAAAGAACAGGGTTCGCAGGGTTTAAGACATCCACGAACTCCGCTGACGAAGCCCGGATAACAGACGAGGGAATAAGAAATCCCGTAATAAGTGCCATAAAGAACGCACCCGCAAAGAAGAAGGAATGGTCAGCTTTAACGGGCTCAGTATTTGACACAGGCTTTGTTTTCTTCCTGATGAGTCCCGAAATGAGCGGGAGAGCAAGGAGTACGCATCCTGCAGAGAGGAGTATCTTCTGCCTTGCATCAAGGTCTGTCCTGATGAGCGAGAGGACAAGTATGATCCCGCCTGCAGCGGCGAGTACGATGTTCAGCACCTTCCTCGGGTTCTTGAGCTTATAGAAGATATTCTTAACGAGTGAGAATACGTTGTTTAAGAGCCAGTAGAAAACAAGTCCCGAAGGTGAACGGTAGAGCAATACCAGGAATACGGCAGCAAGTCCGTATACCTGTATCTTCGCTTTAAGGGGATGTCCTTTTGTGTAGATGATGCCCGATACGATGTTTATGAGAGTCATCAGGATAGGGAGGACATTAACCGGGAAAGATCCTATCGTGAACATGGCATCTTCCTTGCCCAGGTCGGAGATAAAGCCGAACTGCATTCCCTGAAGGCTCTGCATGCCTGATAAGAGATTATAAGCGGCGATGAAGAACGGTATCTGCAGGAGCAGAGATACGGAACTTTTAAGAGCGTATATCGGTTTGTAATTGTTTACGCGGTAGTATTCCTGAAGCATCAGAAAGCGTTCATCACCGCTGAATGTCCGCTTTATGTGTTTGACCATAAAGGACATTTCATTCTGAATATCGCGCTCTTCAGTCTGCAATTCATCCGCTCTCTTATACAGAGGAAGAACGAGAAAGTTTACTGCGAGGCTTAAAAAGATGATGGACAGTCCCGCATTGCCGATAAGTCTGTTTGCAACGGTATAGATGACTTCAAAGAGAAGCTCCAGGGGAGAGATTATTAACGTATACAGTGAAGTTAATACAGTCATTGCCATTTACTCTTTCCCATTTACCAATTGCCTAAATATGTCCAGCTGTCAGGATCATGAGGATCGCCCTCAACGGAATACCAGTCTCCCGGGAGGAACGTGTTGCCATTATTAACATAAAGATTGAGATCTCTGGAGAAAAAAACTGTCTGAGGGCCGGCTTTCATTTGCGAATCAATAGGATTACCCGTGAAGGGATTGGTTGGATCATCTATGAGGTTGGCAGTTGCAAGAGCCGGAGTATCACTGTTGGTCATAAATTCATCAGATATTGTAAACCCACTCTTATCAAAATCTTTTACTAATAATATTGGCATAAAGAACTGAACATCCAAATTATTGCACATTATTGAAAACTGTTCTGTATTAAATCCATGGTCAGACACGATTATAATCCTTGTATTATCATAGACACCGTTTTCGCGCAGGTAATCGAACCACTTTCCAAATTGGATAAATGCTGCCATGTAGGAGTGATAATATGTGACCTGTTCAGGTGTGGTCATGGGCAATGTCTTGCCGTCCAGTGTGTAGCGTGATTCATTGTCAACATCATATTCCGTGTTGTCGACATACATAGCCGGAACATAGTCAGGTTCCTGCAACAGACAGGGAGAATGGACTGTGTCGTTGGACATCATGAGGAATGTATTCTTCGAATCATCGCTGATCGTGGTCATTTCCGGAAGATTGCAGAGTACAGGATATGCTTCAAGGAAAAACTTGTTGTATCCCGTGCTTTTGGAAAGTCCGTCCATATGCTGGACGTAAGAGGAAACGGCAGCTTCTTTTTCGTTCGATGAAGTATATATGGCTTCATTATAGATACCGCCGTCATAGATCGTTTCCTGCAGTATAAGAGGCGCTGTCTTCATCAGTGAAAAGCAGAAGAAATTACGGTTGCGGATATCATCAACCCTGTTGTGCATGCTGAGAGCCATGTCACTCTGCTCTTCATCATTATCAAGGATACTGAATTTTGCATTGGTGATATAGCAGTTAAACTCAGGATGATCGTCAAAGACTGACAGGTCCGGAATGAATTCGTAACCGGCATAGGTTGGGTCAAAAATAGTGACTTCATATCCGTTCTCGCCAAAGAGGACGGGCATGACTTTCAGCGCCTCGTTTTGTTTGCTCTCAAGGCTTTCTTCAGACCTGGCATTCAGTCTTTCCGGAGTGTATTCGTATCCGCCGTATAAAGCGGGCGTGGCAAGATTTGTATACGGTCCGTATGAGATGGTGTTGGTATAGTAAGTAAACCCGTCAAACTGTTCTTTGATCTCAGGTTTCTCCTGGAAAATATACGGCAAATGAAGGCTCATTGTACGGTCGAGCATAACAACGACGACGTTCTTTCCGTTTTTGCTCAAAGGTATCTGCGGAGTTTCGGCGGAAGGTCTGAAACTCTCCATATACTGCTTGTATGTATGAAGGATGTCTTTGGACTGGAACGCGCCTATCGAAAGAGTTGTCAGGATGCCGACGATCATAATGCCGCGGGCTATTTTCCTGAATTTAACGTATGCATATGTGGCGATTAAGGCTATGGCAGCTGTTACCAGTGTGTTCAAAAGATAGTCCTGTAAAGCAAAAGAGGGCTGGTTGTCAAACTGCAGCGTGGAAGAAAGATTGCCGAGATTCGTTCCGAAGAGCATATAGTCTGCGATGGAGACGCCGCAGATCATCCAGATTGCATTGCTGAATAACGATCTGGTCTTTCCGCTCATGAAGAAGTAGAAGACACCGGCCCACAGGACCCATGTGCCAAACGACAACAGCATCGAATTGATTATGTATATATAAGGGTTGGAAGGATAAAGAACATCGATAAATTCCTGTGTGGATGATTTTATTATTGTTACCGGAATAAGAAATCCCGTAATAAGTGCCATGAGGACCGTTCCCGCAAAGAAGAAGGAATGGTCTGCTTTTGCGGGCTCAGCCTTTGACACAGGCTTTGTTTTCTTCTTGATGAGTCCCGAAATGAGGGGAAGAGCCAGCAGTACGCATCCTGCAGAGAGGAGTATCTTCTGCCTTGCATCAAGGTCTGTCCTGATGAGCGAGAGGACAAGTATGATCCCGCCTGCAGCGGCGAGTACGATGTTCAGCACCTTCCTCGGGTTCTTGAGCTTATAGAAGATATTCTTAACGAGTGAGAATACGTTGTTTAAGAGCCAGTAGAAAACAAGTCCCGAAGGTGAACGGTAGAGCAATACCAGGAATACGGCAGCAAGTCCGTATACCTGTATCTTCGCTTTAAGGGGATGTCCTTTTGTGTAGATGATGCCCGATACGATGTTTATGAGAGTCATCAGGATAGGGAGGACATTAACCGGGAAAGATCCTATCGTGAACATGGCATCTTCCTTGCCCAGGTCGGAGATAAAGCCGAACTGCATTCCCTGAAGGCTCTGCATGCCTGATAAGAGATTATAAGCGGCGATGAAGAACGGTATCTGCAGGAGCAGAGATACGGAACTTTTAAGAGCGTATATCGGTTTGTAATTGTTTACGCGGTAGTATTCCTGAAGCATCAGAAAGCGTTCATCACCGCTGAATGTCCGCTTTATGTGTTTGACCATAAAGGACATTTCATTCTGAATATCGCGCTCTTCAGTCTGCAATTCATCCGCTCTCTTATACAGAGGAAGAACGAGAAAGTTTACTGCGAGGCTTAAAAAGATGATGGACAGTCCCGCATTGCCGATAAGTCTGTTTGCAACGGTATAGATGACTTCAAAGAGAAGCTCAAGAGGAGAAATTATCAACGTATACAGCGCAGATAAGATCATTACTGTTCTCTCCAGCTTGCCAGATCATGCGGATTTCCATCGAGCACATACCATTTACCGGGCAGGAAGGTGTTCCCGTTGTTTACGTCAACATCGATCTCATTTGAGAAAAAGATGTTTTGTGGACCGTTCTTGGCATCGGAGTTGATCGGATTTTTCGTGAACGGATTAACGGGATCTTCTATCAGGCCCGCTGTGGCAAGAGCAGGTGTGTCACCGTTCGTCATGAACTCATCTGATACCGTGAATCCTGTTGCGTTAAAGTCCTTTACCATCAGGAGCGGCATGAAATACTCCATGTCCTGATCTCCGCATGTGATGCCGAACTGTCCCAGATCTCTTCCGTGGTCTGCAACGAGGATGATCCTGGTGTTGTCGTAGACGCCGTTTTCGCGCAGATAGTCGAACCATTTGCCGAGCTCGATATATGCAGCCATGTTTGCCTGATAGTGAATGATCTGATCCTCTGTGGTCATCTGCATCGTCACGCCGTCTACCGTGTATCTTGATACCATGTCGACGTCATATGCAGTGTTGTCAACATTCATTGCCGGAATATAATCGGGTTCCTGCAGCAGACAGGGTGAGTGCGTCGTGTCATTGGACATCATGAGGAAGTTGTTTTCGTTACCGTCGCTGATCTTCGTGATGTTTGGCAGATTGGTGAGTACGGCATAGGATTCCAGGAAGAACTTGCGGTAGCCTGTGCTCTTCGAAAGACCGTCCATGTGCTGTACAACGGAGACGTTCATATCTTCCGTACTGCCGTTCGTATTGGACTCGTTATACATGCCTCCGTCATAGACCGTCTCCTGCAGGATGACGGGAGAGATCCTCATGAGTGAGAAGAAGAACAGATTGCGGTTGCGGATGGCGTTGACGCGGGCGGACAGTTCGGCGGATGCTTCGCTGTTGCCGTCGCTCTCGAAATAGTTGAACCGTCCCATTGTGTTATAGCAGTGTAACGAAGGTATGTTGCAGTCATCGTAAATGGAAAGGTCGGGGATGGACTTATAGCCGGCGTAAGTCGGATCGCACACTGTAACGTTATATCCGTTCTCGCCGAAGATGACGGGCATGACCTTCAATGCCTCGTTGTGTTTGCTCTCAAGGCTTTCGCTGTCTCTGGCGTTCATATTCTCGGGCGTGTAATCATAGCCGCCGTAAAGGACGGGTGCGCCAAAGTTGGTATACGGTCCATAGGAAACCGTGTTGGGATAGTATGTAAAGCCGTCGAACTGTTCGAGCAGTTCGGGTTTCTCGTTGAATATATAAGGTGTCTCGGTACCCATCGCACGGTCGAGCATAAGTACTATGACGTTCTTTCCGTTTTTGCTCAAAGGTATCTCGGGCATCTCCGAAGAAGGAGCCGAACTGCTCTGATACCACAGATATGTGCGCCAGACATCGGCGGAATTGTATGCGCCGATGGCCATGACAGAGAGGATCCCGACGACAAGTACGGTCTTCGCGATCTTGTGGAATTTGATGTATGCAAAATAGAAGATGACAGAAACAGCTGCGATCGCGAGCAGGTTCAGCAGATGCTCGGTCAGTTCGAAAGACGGGCTCAGGTCGTACTGCAGTGTGGAGGAAAGGTTGCCGAGTTTCCTGCCGAAAAGGAGATGATCTGCAAGCGAGACGCCGCATATGATCCATATCGCCTTGCAGAACAATACTTTGATTTTATCGCTCATGAAGAAGTAGAAAACGCCGCCCCAAAGTACCCAGCTGCCGAAGGACAACAGCATGGAGTTGATGATGTAGAAAGCAGGATTATAAGGGTGCATTACGTCTATGAATTCTGCGGGAGAAGCATCGACGATGCCGGCGGGTATAAGAAGCCCTGTTATGAAAGCCATGAGAATTGCTCCGCCGAAGAAGAATACCCTGTCAGCTTTAGCGGGCTCAGCCTTTGATACAGGCTTTGTCTTCTTCCTGATGAGTCCCGAAATGAGCGGGAGAGCAAGGAGTACGCATCCTGCAGAGAGGAGTATCTTCTGCCTTGCATCAAGGTCTGTCCTGATGAGCGAGAGGACAAGTATGATCCCGCCTGCAGCGGCGAGTACGATGTTCAGCACCTTCCTCGGGTTCTTGAGCTTATAGAAGATATTCTTAACGAGTGAGAATACGTTGTTTAAGAGCCAGTAGAAAACAAGTCCCGAAGGTGAACGGTAGAGCAATACCAGGAATACGGCAGCAAGTCCGTATACCTGTATCTTCGCTTTAAGGGGATGTCCTTTTGTGTAGATGATGCCCGATACGATGTTTATGAGAGTCATCAGGATAGGGAGGACATTAACCGGGAAAGATCCTATCGTGAACATGGCATCTTCCTTGCCCAGGTCGGAGATAAAGCCGAACTGCATTCCCTGAAGGCTCTGCATGCCTGATAAGAGATTATAGGCGGCGATGAAGAACGGTATCTGCAGGAGCAAAGATACGGAACTCTTCAAAGCATAGACGGGTTTATAGTGATTGACGCGGTAGTATTCCTGCATCATGAGGAAACGCTCGTCACCTTTGAAAACGCTCTTTATCTGCTTGATTCGCGGAGCCATCTTTGCCTGGATGTCGCGCTCTTCGGCCTGCAGCTCATCCGCTCTCTTATACAGAGGGAGAACGAGGAAGTTTACTGCGAGGCTTAAGAAAATGATGGAAAGTCCGGCATTGCCGATGATCTTGTCGGCAACCATGAATATGACTTCAAAGAGAAGCTCCAGGGGAGAGATTATGAAGGTGTAGAGCATTGAAAGGATCATTAGATAATGCTCTTCCCTTTTAATGCAAGGTGCCTTGTGCTTTTAGGAGAGACGTTTTTGTCTTTTTCCTTTTCTTCAGCAGCCTTTTTGGCAATGACTTCATTATATTTTTCCATTATGAAATCCACCGTTCTTTTTGTTCCTTCCCCCATGTGGAGCCATGTCTCTGCTCTTGCTTTGTCACGTCCGGCCGCAAAGGAAGGATCTTCTATGCATTTGTCGATAAGATCCTTTATTTCGCTGACATTTTCTTCGTTTAATACCAGACCGAGCTCAGGCAGGATCCTGAAAGTCCAAGGTGTTTCTTTGATCCAAAAAGCATCATAGGGACTTATATCATATTTAGTGTCCGTATATATCAATGGTTTGTCGAACACCAACGTGAAATCGAATATTATTCCGGAAAAATCCGAAATAAGAATATCAGCACGGCGCAGGACTTCAAAATTATCATTGTCCCGGTTCCATTCCACCTTCGAAGGGTCGGTGTATTTGGACATGAGTTTATCGAGCATTTCCTTTTCCGATGCATAAGACTGCGGATGCGGCCTGACGATGATTTTGTATCCCGTAGAGATAAGGGCATCGATAAGTTTTTCGCCGAACCTCGAAAGTATGCCGCTCTTGCCCCACGAGGGAGCCATAAGGACTGTTCTCTCATGAGGAGGAAGCTCACCTGCGGCATCGAGTCTCTTTTTCATTTCGTCCATATACGGAATGCCCACGATGGGTGCCTCTCTGGGCTTGATATGGCGCATTTTTTCCAGCAGTCTTATTTCTTCAACCTGATACTCTCCGGAGAGAGGGAGCGCGTCAAAGTGATCAGTACCGAACATACGGTACATTGAAATATCATTTGCCCCGTGCTGGACATGTATGTAGTAATCGACATTTGGTGAACGTTTCCATTGGAAGACATCAAGGCTTGGTGTAGTAGCTACGACAATGTTTGCATTGAGAAGATTGAGCTTGGAGAAAGCTTTATTACCTTCTCCGATATACTCGCACGTGATGTGTTCATATTTCTTGCTTAAAGCCGGATCATCTTCGGAACACGTCATATAAACAACTTTCTGATGACGTTTTTCAAATTCATTCAGGAGCGGTTCGAAAACATTCCAATATCTTTTATGGTCGGTGAATACCACGATGGGTATTTTTTGTGCATTCATTTTATTTTTTCGTGTGCCGGATGAGAATTTCAATTTCATTAACAGTGCACGGATAGAGAATAATGCCACACTAAATAAACCAAATAGTATGGTAAAGAGCATTCCACCCGTGCCAGGATCAATATATAGAACGTAAATATATTGCATATGAAGAATTCTCCCTTAACAGCCGTTCAAAGCATAAAGCATTTCGCATCATTCCAAATCCATATTTTATTACTTTTATTATACGTATTCAAATTCAAGCACTTTTTCATTGGATATCACTTCTCTTTCCAGTTCGACGGGTCGTGGGGATCACCGTCAAGGACATACCATTTGCCGGGAAGGAAGGTGTTTCCGTTATTTATTTCGAGATCGATCTCGTCAGAGAAGAATACGTTCTGAGGACCGTTCTTGGCATCGGAGCTGATAGGATTTTTCGTAAACGGATTAACAGGATCCTCGATCAGGCCAGCTGTGGCAAGAGAAGGTGTATCACCGTTTGTCATGAATTCATCGGATACCGTGAATCCTGTAGCGTCAAAATCCTTTACCATCAGGAGCGGCATGAAGATCTCCATATCCTGACCGTTGCAATAGATGTTGAACTGCCCGAGATCCCTTCCGTGATCGGCTACAAGGATTATCCTGGTATTGTCGTAGACACCGTTCTCGCGCAGATAGTCGAACCATCTGCCGAGTGCGATAAAGGCAGCCATGTCGACGTGATACTGGGTGACCTGATAACTGTCGACCATCTGCATCGTCACGTCGTCCACCGTATAACGGGATACCATATCGGTATCGTATGCCGTGTTGTCCACAAAGGCCGAGGGGACATAATCGGGCTCCTGCAAAAGACATGAGGAGTGGGTGGTATCGTTGGTCATCATCAGGAATGTGTTTCCTGCGTCGCTGCTGATCTCTGTCAGGTCAGAGAGCTTTGTGAGTACCGGATAAGATCCGAGGAAATCATGGTTATATCCGTAACCTTTGGATATGCCGTCGATGTGCTGGACTACGGAAAAAGCAGATAATGCGCCGTCGGAATTCGATGCGGCGGATTCATTGTACAGACCGCCGTCGTAGAGGGTTTCCTGCAATATGACCGGAGATATCTTCATCATGGAGTAACAGAAGAAATTGCGGTTGCGCAGAGTCTTTACCCGTTCTGAAGTGTTTGCGGAATCCGCATCGTCTTCGAAATAGTTGAACATTCCGGTCGTGTTATAGCAGTTGTATTCCGGATGGTCATCAAAGATCGACAGATCCGGTATCCATTTATATCCTGCATAAGTCGGGTCGAATATGGTTACGCTGTAGTCGTTGCCGCCAAACAGGGAGGGCATTACTTTTAATGCTTCGTTCTGTTTGCTCTCAAGGCTTTCACCGTCTCTGGCGTTTATCTTCTCGGGAGTATATTCATAACCGCCGAAGAGAGCGGGTGTTCCGAAATTGGTGTGCGGTCCGTAGGAGATCGTGTTCGGATAGTATGTGAATCCGTCGAACTGTTCGAGCAGTTCGGGTTTCTCATTGAAGATATAAGGCACATGGGTTCCCATCGCGCGGTCGAGCATGAGCACGACGACGTTCTTTCCTTCTGTGCTCAAGGGGATGGATGGCATCCCCGAGGAAGGCCCCGTCCGGCCTTCGTACCATGTATATGTGCCCATTATCTCAGCAGTGTTGAGAAGCCCCAACCCGGCCACGCTCAGGATCCCTATGATCAGAATGGTCTTCAGGATCTTTCTGAACCTGGAATAAATGAAAAGGAATACTGCAGCTAAGGCAACGGCTGCCAGCGAGTTCAGAATGTATTCGGCGGCCGTGAAAGAGGGCTTTATGTCGTACTGCAGAGTTGATGACAGGTTGCCGAGCTTTGTCCCGAAAAGCATGTAATCCAGGACCGATACTCCGCAGATCACCCATATTCCTTTGCAGAATAATGACTTGACCTTATCGCTCATGAAGAAGTAGAAAACGCCTCCCCAGAGGACCCAGCTGCCGAAGGACAGCAACAGTGCATTAATGATGTAGAGCATTGGGTTGAACGGATCTATGACATCGATGAATTCGGCTGTCGAAGCATTAACCACGGCAGACGGGATGAGAAGTCCGGTGATAAGCGCCATAAAGGAAGTGCCTGCAAAGAATAACACTTTGTCAGTTTTTGCGGGCTCTGTCTTAGTCACAGGCTTTGTTTTCTTCTTGATGAGTCCCGAAATGAGAGGCAGAGCGAGCAGGACGCATCCTGCAGAAAGGAGTATCTTCTGCCTTGCATCAAGGTCAGTCCTGATGAGAGAAAGGACAAGTATTACTCCGCCTGCTATGGCAAGTACGATGTTCAGTACCTTTCTCGGGTTCTTGAGCTTATAGAAGATATTCTTAACGAGTGAGAATACGTTGTTTAAGAGCCAGTAGAAAACAAGTCCCGAAGGTGAACGGTAGAGCAATACCAGGAATACGGCAGCAAGTCCGTATACCTGTATCTTCGCTTTAAGGGGATGTCCTTTTGTGTAGATGATGCCCGATACGATGTTTATGAGAGTCATCAGGATAGGGAGGACATTAACCGGGAAAGATCCTATCGTGAACATGGCATCTTCCTTGCCCAGGTCGGAGATAAAGCCGAACTGCATTCCCTGAAGGCTCTGCATGCCTGATAAGAGATTATAGGCGGCGATGAAGAACGGTATCTGCAGGAGCAAAGATACGGAACTCTTCAAAGCATAGACGGGTTTATAGTGATTGACGCGGTAGTATTCCTGCATCATGAGGAAACGCTCGTCACCTTTGAAAACGCTCTTTATCTGCTTGATTCGCGGAGCCATCTTTGCCTGGATGTCGCGCTCTTCGGCCTGCAGCTCATCCGCTCTCTTATACAGAGGAAGAACGAGGAAATTTACTGCGAGGCTTAAGAAAATGATGGAAAGTCCGGCATTGCCGATAAGTCTATTCGCAATGGTAAAGATGACTTCGAACAGGAGTTCGAGCGGTGATATCAGAAAGGTATAGAGCATCGACAGGAACATCGTTTATTAAACTCCCTTTGATGCTGTTGCAACCTTTTTACGCTTGTTTTTATTTTTGGATGATCTTTCAGCTTCGGCCTTTTTGGCTTCTTCTGCCTTTGCGGCCAGCACCTCATCGTATTTTTGCATTACAAAGTCAACGGATCTCTTAGTGCTCTCACCCATGTGCACCCATGTCTCGGCACGTGCTTTGTCACGGCCCTTCTTGAAAGAAGGATCCTCTATGCATTTGTCGATAAGAGTCTTGATGTCGCCGACATTGTCCTCATTGAGTTCGAGACCAAGGTCAGGAAGGATCTTGAAAGTCCATGGCGTTTCATCGATCCAGGATGCGTCATAGGGCCTTATGTCAAACTTGGTATCCGTGTAGATGATAGGCTTGTCGAATACGAGAGAGAAATCGAAGATGACGCCCGAGAAGTCCGATATCAGGATATCCGCCTGTCTTAAGACTTCGAAGTTGTCATTGTCTTTGTTCCAGATGACCTTTGACTCATCAGTGTACCTGGACATGAGAGCATCGAGCATTTCCTTCTCGGATGTATAAGACTGAGGGTGAGGTCTTACGATGACTTTGTATCCCGTTGAGATAAGCGCATCGATGAGCTTTTCGCCGAATTTGGAAAGTATGCCGCTCTCTCCCCATGAAGGCGCGAGAAGGACTGTCCTCTCGTGAGGGGGAACCTCTCCTGACTCATCGAGCCTTTTCTTCATCCCGTCCATGTAGGGGATGCCGCAGAGGCAGACCTCACGCGGAGCAATATCGCGCAGTTCCTCCATCTGTCTGACTTCTCTTTCCTGATAATCGCCGGAAAGGATAAAAGCATCGTAGTGATCCGTGCCGAACATCCTGTACATCAGGATACCGTTAGCGGCATGGAGGATGTGTATGTAGCAGTCGACATCCTTTGAACGCTTCCACTGGAAGACATCAAGGCTCGGTGTGGTCGAGAGGACTACAGATGCGTTGAGGAGATTGAGCTTTGAGAATGCCTTGTTTCCTTCGCCGAGGAACTCGCATGTGATGTATTCGTATTTTTTGCTGAAGGCGGGATCGTCTTCTGAACAGGTGAGATATACTGCTTTCTGCTTGCGCGCTTCCAGCTCGTCCAATATGGGACCGAAAGTATTCCAGTATCTCTTGTGATCCGTGAATATCGCGATCGGGATCTTTTTATCATTACCCTTGGTGGCTTTTCCTCCGCTGGCGATGAACTTCATCTTGACCATAAGTGCGCGGGCAGAGAAGACCAGCACGCCGAAGATACCGAACAAAATGGTAAAGAGCATTCCGCCCGTACCGGGATCGATATACAATACCTTAAGAAAATCCACCTGAAGAGTTCTCCCCGAATTCTTTTGAAATATTGCGGATGAATTGTGTCCGCAACTTATTAAGTTTATTACTTTTAATTAAAGACTTCAACTTGATACATGCAGTACTGCCGGGATTGCCGCTTCGGACAGGTTTAAGAAATACTAAGGGCTGTCTCCCGGCGGATAACCGTATGAGACAGCCCTTGCATGTGTCCCTTGTTTATTCAGATCAGAAGTAATTCGTTACACCGATCATCTTCTCAAGTCCGTTCGGATCGTAAGCTGCATCGATGGCGGTCCTTCTGGTGATGAGACCCATGGTAACAAGTCTCTGGAGATCGGTATTTAAGGTGTGCATACCGACCTGTGCGGCAGACTGGATGGCGCCCGGGATCATCTGGATCTTATCTTCGAGAATAAGGCTCTTGATGGCGCTCGTACCTACCATGATCTCTGTCGTGAGGACACGTCCGTTGCCGTCTGACAAAGGAAGGAGCTGCTGTGATACAACACCTCTGATGCTTGCGGCAAACTGTGAGCGGATCGTAGCCTGCATGTCCATCGGTGAACCGTCGATGATCCTGTTGATAGTCTGGGCGGCGCTCTGTGTGTGGAGTGTAGAGAGGACCAGGTGTCCTGTCTCGGCAGCGGTAATGGCGGCAGAGATCGTCTCGAAATCTCTCATCTCGCCGACGAGAATGATATCAGGGTCTTCACGGAGTGCGGAATGGAGTGCATATGCGAAAGTGCTGACGTCACGACCGACTTCACGCTGGTGGATCATGGCGCGGTTGTGAGGGTAGATGTACTCGATAGGATCTTCTATCGTGATAACGTGCTTAGCCTCATTCTTATTGATGTAGTCAACGATGGCAGAAAGCGTAGTCGTCTTGCCCGATCCCGTAGAACCCGTAACGAGGATGATTCCGTTGTTTGCGGTTGCAAGCGTCTTGATGACTTCCGGGAGGCCCAATGCTTCGAACTCGGGGATCTCGGCCATCAGCAGACGGATGCTGCATGCGAGGTTGTTACGCTGATGGTAAACGTTTGCCCTGATCCTTATGCCGTTGTCGATCATGCGTCCGACATCGACGTCCTCACCTGCTTCAACGCGCTTTATCTCGTCAGGCGTAAGGATCGTATAGATCATGTCCTGTGCTTCTTCAGCAGTGGGACGCTCGTCAAGGATGTGGAGCATTCCGAACCTTCTTACGGCAAGGTTCGTACCCTGTGTAATATGGACGTCGGAACAGTCGCGTTAGATGGCATAATCCATCAGTTGTTCAAAAGTCATATATAGATCACCTCCAAAGTAAAGTTAGTCTGATTATAAATCAAAAACCTACCTGTTTAATATAGAAGGTGAGCATATTTGATCCGTGATGAACATATTTCCCGGTTATTTTCGAGCAAGAAAGGATTTAGGTCATTCCGGATTTCGGGTCAGCTGTCATAGTTTGTTTTCGCAAGGTGGAGATAGAAATAATTATCTGTCGAGGCAGTAAAATTTGAGTAACATTCGTTGGCGTCCTCATCGAATATCGTTTGGAGATCATTAGAACGTTTTTCTTCATTCAGTTGCCTGGATACGATCGCATATTCCGTGTAAACTGTACGCATTAATTCATTAACGGGTGTAAATGCTCCAAGGCACAACATGACCACAAGGCATTGTTTTGCTCTTTTCGATAAATGGTCAAAATGGAGTCCTTTAATTACCAGAAGAGTCAGATAAAAAGAAAGCGGTATGCAGGTCCTCCAGGCAAAATCGTAATCTTTTCCGATAGTGAGGAAGGGAAGGATGCAATTGGTAACGAAAAGAATCTTCAGTTCGATATCATGCCGGTTATATCTGAACAGGATAATGAGATAACATAAGAATTCTGTTAACAGATATATTGCAAACTTGATCCATACTTCCTTTGAATCCAATGGAAGTATAGAAAGCTTACCTGCGGAATTATTGGTCCGGAAAAAGAGCAGCATTATCAGGGCTGTCGGAATTGCGATGACATTTTGAACAGTCATTACCTGCCTGACATTCTTGCTCTTTATCAGTTCTTTGATTATCCGGTAGGCAATAAGCGGGGCGAGTCCGACGCACGGGATCGGACAGCAAATGGCCATCAGGGATAAGATGAAAAGAAGATTTTTGGTGCTCTTCTGCTTTAGTATGAGAATGAATCCCAGCCAAAACGGAATGCATTGGTTATAAACCCAAAACAGCAAAGTCGTATTGGAAGAAGAATTAAAAAGATAGAGCAGTAATTCAATGTGTTCTCCACTGATCACCCTCATCATTATGCTGTTCAGATCATTCATATTGGTGAATAACCATACAAATATGTCCAGTCCGCTGAAGAAGATAAAGATAAAGACAAAACTGATCTTTACTTTATTGAAATACCTGAATATCATTCCCATTGTTAATGAGATACCGGCAAAGGCCCAAATAACCTGGAAAATGTATCCTGCGTTCATTCCGAAAAGCTTGCCGATAACAGCTGACGGAAGCCAGAAACCAAAGTAATAGCACAATCCGACGTTGCTGTTTATGACAGGCCAATCATAATTGACCAGATCTTCAAAAAGCGCATTCCTGAACATGTGGTCCCATCTGTTCTGCCAAACAAAACCGCCGATTCCTGACAGAAGCGTCCACAGCAGTATTATCGCCAGTACGATTACAGTCTTTTTGGAAAAAAGATTTACTTTCCCGGCATCTGATTCGGCATCTTTAATTGAGAAAAAAGCACCGGTTACAAGAAGAAGAGCCAACGGTATTGAGAATACAGGCCGTAAGTAGCCTATAAAGAAGATGATCACCGGTATAAGCAAATATATCTCGGAAAAGAACAGGAGTCTTTTCCCGCAAAGAAAATCAGACATAACAGAACCAACCAAAGATTTCAGGAATAATCGGTACTTCCTTTATACTTGGCTAATTTGAATATTCCATATCGATTCTTTAATCGATCCTTTAAGATTTGATAAATTTAAATATTCTATTCAGACAGAAGTATGAACTGTAAGACCGGGAAACAGATTCCGGGATCAAAGCAGAATCGTTTTCCACGCTTCCCTAAGCCTGTCTGTGCTCCAGGCGGCATTGGCCGGACTTGTTGACGGGAGGCATATCCCTTCGCGCCCTGTCACGGGTAACAGGTATCTCTGATAGTACTGATATGCCTTCTTTCCGTTAAGGTATATTGATTTAATTTCAGCGGTTTTGAGTATGAGGGAAATATCATTGACGGTCACGTTGCGTATGCTCGAATCGGAGGAACCGTCTATCTCACAGGATGCGATGACATCCCATAATGCGACATGATTACGGAGCAGGAATGCTTTCTTTTCCGGGACTGTAAGAGGCGCATCTTCACCGAAGACCATAGATGTGACCTTCCAGAAACGGTTCTGAGGATGACCGTAGAAAAAGCCCTCTTCTCTGGACTTTACCGAAGGAAAACTTCCGAGGATAAGCACTCTTGATCTGTTGTCGAAGACCGGATCGATCGGATGTACGATCATGTTTGCTCCTGTGTTTCAAGGTCCCGGCGGGACTGTTTTTGATGACGGCAGTTTTGTGCGGATACGATGCCGTTTATGTAGTTATACTACAAACTGCAGTCATACAGAATTACGGAAAATACAGAAGGCAGTTGCATCAGGAAAATGTTATCCTTAATAAGACGGCAACGGTTTTCCCGTATGACGCCGACGGTAATAATGCTCCTGGAGGGAATGACTATGACATATGAGATCGATAACGGTTACGATCATGAATCAAAGATCAAGGAAAAGGACCTGAGCTGTCCCCCTCTTTCGGGCTTTAATCATCCTGCAGTATTTTTGAGATGGGCTTATAACCGCGGTTTTCTTTCTGATGAGCTCCTGACGGGCGAACCCCGTCTGGAACCGGCATTGAAGGGTGAAGGTGATGTCCGTGAAGTAATGGCGGGGAGCAGCTTCATGAAGGGCGCGATCAAAACGTCATACTTTAAGGATGACTGCAAGACATTCGTCTGTTTCTTCTACCAGTTCCGCGGCAGTGACAAGTATCCGGCCTGTGTCGACAGAAATGCGGAAGTTTATTTCGGCACCGCGAAATACAACAGCGAGGAATTTAAAGATGAGGCATATCTTTTCGTGCCTTACGATGATGAATATTATAAGAGCCTTTCCAAATACATCGATGAAGCCTGGGATAAATGTCCCGACTTAATGAAGGGTCCGACCATCGGAAAGGAAAGACTTGATTTCATACTTGATATGGTAAGACAGCTGACTGAGACCGACTGCGTGTCTTTTTCCGTAATGAAGGGTGAGACAAGTCTCACGTCGAGCAAAATCGGAGGGTATCCTTACTGGCCAAAGTACAAGGAATATCCTTTGGATTCAAATGGAGGGAAACTTGTCCTTCTCGCACAGATAAACCTGAGTGACATAAAATTCGATAAACTCCCGGACACGGGACTTCTTCAGTTCTTTATCGCAGCTGATGGCAGCCTCGGTCTGGGTGACGAAAACGGATATAAGGTCGTATATCACAAGACTATAGATGAAAGTATCACGGAGGCTGACGTGAAGGAGCTCGGTATTCCTTCAAATGAAGATTTTAAGGGCGACGGCTCGACCTTCCTGCCTGCATATGAGGCTTATCCGCTCTCATTTACCGTTCAAAAAGACTGTCTGCATGCCGGGCAGGACGGATTTGAGAAGATCGTTGATGAGATACTGAAGTTCAAATACGGATGCAGTGTCAGAAGAAGATACTATTGGGAGATATTGAGCGATGCTGACTGCAAATATCTTGAAAGTAAATGTCCGCAAAACAGTCACAAGATGTTCGGATATCCGCTTTTTGCGCAGGAAGATCCCAGAAGAGACCTGAACACTGCCGAAATATACAACACTTTACTGTTCCAGCTGGATACCGACTATGGCGAGGAAACAGGTGTCAGGATCACGATAGGCGACTGCGGCGTCATAAACTTCTTTATCGACAAAGATGATCTGGAAGTTCTGAATTTCGATGATGTCCTCTATAACTTGGACTGCTGCTGAGTCTCCGAGATGTATCTTTATCATTTCTACGACATCAGGACTGGGCCGTTCAAGAGCCTTACGGGAATCTCTTCCGAAGAAGCTAAGGAAGTTCTCGAGAGGATAAAGGCGGAGCGCCCTGATTCCATGTGCGCGCAGCGTAATGACACCTATGTCGAAAAGCGCCGCAACTGCGAGGCAATACTGCGCAGGGAATTTGAAAAGAAGGGCGGAGTGATGGAGATCAGCTCTCCGCACTATATGGTCGTGGAGTTCAGTCCGTGGCTCTATTCCTGGTATGAGCAGCCGGCATTCATAAAGATCCCCATAGAGGAATTCGACCTTAAGACAGTGTCGTTTACGTACGGTGATTCAATGCCGACTTTCAGCGATAAGGTCAACGACGGAAGAGAGTACAGGAAGAAACTCTACACCTATGATGAGATACTGAAAGTGATAGATAAATACGGACTGCCGCAGGAGTGGAATGACGACGGGTCAAAAGGACCCGAAAGGTATATCGAAGCCCATGTCTGGAGCGACAGGGTTATAGAAAAATACTGTTAATTCCGGTATTTCTTTTTATTCGTGAATTAATTGTTTATTTTTGAATAACCTTGGGTGAATTTTAGCTCTGCCGCGGTTGTTTTAGCGCTAATGTATTTTATACTGACTTTATAGCGGTTATTGGCTATGTTTGTGAATTAAGATCAACAGTTCGAATGTAATACCTTATGCGGATCTTTCCGTAAGTTTTAAAGATCGGAGGTAACCCAGATGGATACAAGAGAATTGTGTATTGATGAACTCGGTACAGTCAACGGCGGATATTTTATTACTTCATCGATCAAGACACTGCCCAAGATCTATTCAAACCAGGGCAGCGGTATGCTGAATGCGGCAATGCCGGATGTGGATCCGTATATGAGGTCTGCCCCTGTTAAAGCAGGAAGGCCCGTCTGCGGATCGGATACAGGTGTGGATCCTTATATGCGTTCCGTTTTCTGAGTCTCGCAGTTCACCGGGACGGAAAAACTGATATGTAATGACCTATGTCAATACCAATATTAAGTTGTATCTGAAAA
>CAMVGO010000018.1 GCA_947167045.1 uncultured Clostridia bacterium | reverse complement strand
CTAGAGGTAACTATTGAACGTTTGTATTACGGTGATGAGAACACTTCATTTATTTATTCAGAGCCTGATATAGGAAAAAAAGTTGTAAATTCTGTTTATTTTTTATGGTCTGAAGGCATAATTTTGTATTATGAAAGATTTAGTTATGGATACAATGCTTTGATGGAAGGCGACAGTAATGGTCCGAATGGTGTCTTTATGTACATTCATAAGTATTACCCACAGATAAAAAGGTTAATCAATTCGTTAAATGAATTCAAAGAACGCACAGCAACTTATGATGATCCAGATAATTATCTAAAGATTCTGTTTGCATCAGTTGCAAAAGAAATTAATGATGAAATAGCTAAAGAGAAGAAGAAAGCGTAGGGAATGTTATAGAACTTACAAGAGTAAGACAGTATATAGTTGGAGATGATTTATGACAGTTGTTATTGGTTCCGGTGGGGAAAATAAAGGGCGCTTTGAGGATTTATCATCTGCTTCAGATGTTAAAGCATATTTAAAAAACATCTTAAAGTATTCTGGGAACACTTCAAAAGAGAATAAATTACTTTCACATTATTCACGTATTGAGTGTGTATTGAACATCGTAGAGGGCGGTTATCTTTGGCTTGGATCTATGTCCAAAATGAATGATAATCTTGAATATGTAGTTGTACGTGATTTGCCATACAAATTGTTTTTTATGAGCTTTTCCAAAATGTCCGAGAATATAGCAATGTATCGTATGTATTCTCAAGCACCGGGTGGAATCATATTAGAAATGTCATATAAGGACGCTGAAAATTTGATTAATGATATTCCTAAAGATAGTAGCGGAAAATGTATTTTACATGTTGTGAAAGATAAAAAGGTAACGGAAGAAACTGTTAAAGCTGACGTATATTGGGCTGCTATATGTTATAAAGAATTGCATTCGAACAAAATCAAAACAGGTAGCGTAACTAATAGTAGAATCAAAGAACCTATGTTGGAAGATGAATTGGCAGGTTTCATAAAATTGGATGGGTGGGAATTTGAAAAGGAAGTTCGTTTATGTGCAGTTACTGATAATAATGTCGAAGATGATATTTCTTTAGCGATAAAACTTCCAAAAGCATTTTCTTCAAAAATATCAGCAATAAAATGTCCTGATTTTGACAGAAAAATGTACAACAGTGAGATAAGAAAACTTAAAAGATATGGAGTAACGGTTCGAGAAAGCGAATATGAAGATATAGTTACTTTAGATAAGACTACTACAATTAATAAAGTTAATCCTAATAATATCGGTTTCGAACGCATTATTGAAAGAGCGGAAATCGCATTAATCGGTGATTCATTAGATTCGTATGGAAAATGCGACAGCGCTATCGGCAAGTTCTATTTGTCCATTACAGAATACTTAGATAAGAATAAAATAGCATATTCAAAAGATGAAGGGGATGAAAATTATAGTAATTCTTGTTTGGTAGTAAAAGGGCTTAAATTCGAATATCTCAAATCCATTTCAGTTATGAATGGCAATACCGCTAAGCCAAATGTTACCGCGTTAAGAATATCGATTGCAACAAACAGTTTTAACAACTCAATGTCATTACTAATTGATATTCTTCGACTTTTTAATATGCTTGACACAAATTGTATTCGTTTATATCTTAGGTCGAATTATAGTTATGTTAAATCCGTGGAGGAGGCATCATCTATTATCAGTAATCATAGTGATTTTGATGTAGACAGAATGCACTTAAATACCTATTTGCATAATAAATCAGGATTAAAGTTTAGTGTTAAAGCGGATGATACTAGAAAACGCTTTGCAGGTATTTTTGGCGGAATTGTTTCGATTGAATTTAACAATAAAGCGGTTAGTCTTGATAGTATTACTGGGTTGATAAATCGATTATTAGAAATAGGGCTTATTTTTTGCATAAAGGATGATCATAACTAGCCGGGATAGATTGAGTACATTCGTGAGTTCAAAATGAGTTCACAAGAACTGAAAAACATATACAAATGAGTTCAATGAGTACAAAGTCATTACCGCGAATGCAATAAAACAAAGCATTTGCAAATAGTTTCCAGATAAAAGCGCTCGAGCTTGAGTTGTTGCGTGAAGAACTTATAGAAGCATTAGATAAAGACCTAGATTATTGTAGCAAATGTTATAGAGGTCCAAACCCCTCAATCTAGTAATGAAATATCAATTAATCCAAGGCAATGAAATCGATTAATCATTTTCAAGCGTTATTTGTGTTAGGGGTGTTGCTTATCTTTGCCATCTCTCCCCCTCGTGGTATCATTTATCCTGACGTCAGCGTTGACGCAGAACAGGGGTTAGGATGACGATAGTTAAGAGCAATTTGTGTAAGCAGTGCGGCGGACTTCTGGATATCGATCTGGACCGTCAGGTATATATATGTCCGTACTGCGGCGTGACTTTCGATTATGAGTATTTCCGCGAGGAGAACGTAAAGGACATTGCAACGAAGGCACTCATAAGAAATGAGTTCGGTGCGGCAAAGGATGCTTATGAATTCATGCTCAAGAAGAATCCGCATGATTTCGAAGCGTTGAGGGGATTGTTCTTCTGTCATATCAAGTGGAAGACGATACATCCGATTTTGAACCACAGCAATGTGCATTTCAGGGAAGACGATGAGGTCTTAAAGCGCATCATCGAGAGGTGTCTGCCTGAACACAGGGAGTATTTCGAGAGGATAAGGGAAGCTGCAAGGCTCCAGGAGAAATACAAGGTCAACAGGATGGAGGCCAAGAGACTTGAAGATGAGAGGATAACCGAAGCAAAGGTCCTTTCGACAATTAAGGCAGATTACGAGCGCAACGAGAGATCTTTCTCAAATGCGTGGGGTGCTTTCTGTGAGATGCGTGATAACAGGGGAGATCCGCTCATTATCACTATAGGAATCGCGGTGCTGGGAATGCTTGGACTCTGCGTTTATATGCTGGGCTGGTGGGTGCTGGCACTCGTGGCTGGGATCATCGCGCTGATCATCATCATCTATAACGTCAATAAGGTGCTGGTCAGGAAGAGGATTACCCGGGATATGGTCGGGCCGAAGGAAAGGCTCAACAAGATCGCCGAAGAATGCAATGCAAAGAGAGATGAGGGCAATGAGATCCTGCAGCAGTACAAGGATCTGACCAAGGATATCCTCGTCAACGATCCGATGCCTCAGAAGGAACTGCCTGATGTTTTGCATTAATATTGTCCCATATCGGCTTGAATAGTCATTCAGCTGATGCTATTATCAGTACATAAAAGCGTACGCTTTTTCGTACAATATTGAGGGGTAAGATGATAATAGCTAAACAGATCGAGATACGTAATAACATAAGGGAATACTTTGATACTGCTTACGGTGGAGAAGTAATTATAGTACCGCGCAAGCAGGGGAAGAACGTGGTCATTCTTTCCGAGAAGGAGTACTTGAGATTAAATGGCGACCAGCTGCCCGCTTATTATTCCGCGTTAAAGCCTTCAGGAAAAAAGGATACGTCAATACATGATTCTGAGCAAACGAAGAACCTCAATAAACTTGAGAAAATCGGCAACCTTAAGGAGGACTGGAACGGTAATGGTGCACCGGCGATCCCGTCTAAAGTTATCAGGAAAGTCCGTGCTCTGATTAAGGCTCTGAACATACAACCGGAGATATTTCCAACGGCACTTGAAACGATCCAGCTCGAATTTGATAATGCGGGTCATGATCATATGGAGATAGAAATAAGCGAATCTGATAAGGCAGAGGTATTTGTTGTGCCTTACGATGACAACGAATACTCTGAGGTGATCAAGTCTACGGCTGCAGCTATCAATAAGAAGGTAGCAGCTTTTATGGATAGAAAATAAAAGGAGTTGCCGGTTAGGACAACTCCTGATAATTCTTATCTTTCTTACGTTCAGATATACGTTCCCAGATAAGCGAACTCCGTGGGTTCCGCGTCGAGTTCGCAAAGGAGGGCGATTACTTCATCCGAGTAGACTGAAGCTTCGAAGTCCAGATAGAACATGAATTCGAAGTCCTTGCCGGGCATCGGGCGGGACTCGATCTTGGTGAGGTTTAAGCCCAGGGAGGAGAATTTCGCGAGTGTGTCTGCGAGGGCGCCCGGTGTGTGGCCCAATGCGAGCATGACGGATGTCTTTGATGCGCCGGGGAAGATCATGAGCTCTTTGGTGATGCAGATGAAACGTGTGTAATTGTTGTCCGTGTTCTGGATGTCATCCTTGATCGCCTGAAGTCCGTAGAGCTGCTGGCAGTCAGCTGAGGAAATGGCCGCTACGTCTTTCCTTCCAGAATCAGCAACGCTCTTTGCTGCGACGGCCGTGTTCTCTACGATGTTGACCTTGATATCCGGATGCTCTTTGAGGAACTTGCTGCACTGGCCGATCGCCTGGTTGTGTGAATAGACCTCGCGGATGTCTTCGAACCTCGCGCCGTGATTAGCCAGGAGCTTGTGGCTGATCCTGAGCTTGTAGTCTCTTACGATGTGGAAATTGTGTCCGACCATGAGGTCGTAGACCTGCGTGACGGAGCCGAATGAACTGTTTTCGATGGGGAGGATGCCGAATTTGCAAAGGCCGGATTCGACTGCCTGGAAGACGCCGTCGAAAGTCCTGAAATACATGATGTTGGCGTGAGCGAAGATCTTGTCGGTCGCAATCTGCGAGTAGGCGCCTTCAATGCCCTGGCAGGCGACCATAGGTGACTTGGGAAGCTCGTTGGGAGTGGTCTCGAGCGCTTTCTTTATCTGGTCCGCGAGCTCTGTCCTGGTGCCGTATTCGGTGTTGCGGTAAGAGTGGCTCAGGTTGAACATCGTGGTGAAGAGCACGCGCTCGTAATTGTCGATAAGTGAGTTTGAGCTCTCAAGTCCCGCAAGGTAACTGCGCTCGTATCGTCTGCTCTTCAGTGCAATCTCGGATTTGCTTAGAGTCTCGTTCGCGGTCTTGCTCGCTTCCAAGCGCTCGGCGAAGAGCTCCTTGATCTGTTCGTCGATCTCCTCGATCCTTTTTCCGGCCTGTTTCTGTGTCATGCTTTCGTCCTCCTCGAAAAATAAGCCCCGCAGTCATGTTCACTGCGGGGCTATTTGAATACGTAAATCAAGTCGATATTTACATGCAGTGAACTAATTACCCCTACGAGTAAAGGCAAAAAAGAAGTCACGCCATGTAAATGCAAATTTATTCATGCGGCAATTATAACGCTTTGAACGAGAAAGTAAACACTTTTGTGCAAATCTGTTCGAAAACTTTCACGCCGCCATGTTATCAAGTACTTTTATGCGGCTAAGACCGTTGCCCGTACTTATTATCCTTACTGCAACGACCAAGACCAGATCATCCTTCCTGTCTGCTCCAGCTATGACGGGAGTAGCCCGCCTTCCTGCACCGACAACGTCTACATAAAAACCGACATGATTTCACTAAAGATCTGCGACAAAAACGACAGAGTGCGACAGAATGTTACAAAACAGGCTTTAAAACCCCTCGTGGAACCGACAAAGACCTACAGGAAACCGACAGCGAATTAGGCGTCAGGACCCCCTGTTTTCGGCCCATTTTACGTGTAATATTAAAAATATTGTTTTTATGCTACAATTACTCCCTATGAAGATCAGAGTTTTTACAGCAATCCTTGTCTGCAAGGTCGTAAGGGGCCTCGCTAAGCTCATGGGCAGAGGTTCGAGCCTGCCCGGCAAGTACGCTCTCAAGATCTGCCCGGATATCCTCGCTAATCTGAAGCTCCCCGAGCTCTCGATCGCTGTGACCGGGTCCAACGGCAAGACCTCTACGGTCGAGATGATTGCCCACGTCCTCAAGAGCAACGGCCTTAAGGTCGCTTATAACAAAGAAGGCTCCAATCAGATAGAAGGTGTCGTTACTTTCCTTATTGGCGCTTCCACGATGGGCGGAAAGGTCAAGAGCGACGTTATCCTCCTGGAGGCGGACGAGCGATATTCGAGAAGGATATTCAAGTACTTCCGCCCGAAGTATTTTGTCATCAACAATCTCTACAGGGACCAGATGACCAGGAACGGTCATCCCGAGTTCATTAAGAGCGTCATAGGCGATGCGATCTACGACGATATGACCTTGATCCTAAATGCCGACGATCCGCTCGTATCGAGTTTCGGCGAGGGAAGGGAAGGCACAGTCTGGTTCGGCGCAGGCAAACTTCCTACGGATACGAAAACACATGAGGGCATCTACGATGACGGCAGATACTGCCCCATCTGCAAGCAGCCGATGGTATACGAGTACTACCACTATAACCACATCGGTAAGTTCAGGTGTACGGGCTGCGGTTTTGCAAGACACGACACTGACCACACCCTTACGTCGACACAAGAGGATGGAGGCAAGGCTTCCATCACGATCGACGGCAAGTACAACATCCCCGTTTTCTTCACGGGTATTTATCATTGCTACAACATACTCGCGGCATTCACCGCTTCTACGGTCGCCGGTATTGCGCCCGACAAGGCGGCTGAGGCTTTGGGCGGCTATATCCTCAAGTCTGGACGTATCTCAGACTTTACTCTCGGCAAGACTCAGGGAAGACTCCTTCTTTCGAAGCACGAGAATTCCGTATCCTACGACCGTTCTATCGATGTCGTCGTAAAGGACAAGCGGAAGAAGAGCGTCATGTTCATTGTCGACGCCATTTCGAGAAAATACTACACGTCGGATTCGAGCTGGCTCTGGGACATCGATTTCGAGAAGCTCAAAGGCGCTGACATCGACGAGGTTATACTTGCGGGACAGTACTGCGATGATCTGGCCGTAAGGTTTGACCTGGCAGGGATCGACCAGTCGAAGATAAAGGTTTTCGAGACCGTGCAGGAGGCCGCTGACCACTGCAGGGATAAGGAACCGTTCCTCTACGTGATCACATGCTTCTCCGACAAAGAGAAGATCTTATCGATCGTTACAAGGAGGGAACTCGCATGACAGTGAAGATCCTCTATCTATATCCCGATTTCATGAACCTGTACGGTGACAACGGCAACGTCAGGATCATGAAGCGCAGGCTCGAAGACCAAGGTTTTGACGTGGAGATCTTAAGCGCGACAATTACAGATGAGAATATAAGCTTCGAAGATGTCGATTTCGTTTACATGGGTTCGGGATATGAGTCTAACAGGAACCTTGTCCTGGAGCATATGAAGAAGTTCAGGGAAGGCTTCGTGCAGGCAGTTGACGAAGGCGTGCCGATGCTCTTTACGGGCAACAGTTACGATATCCTCGGCAAGGGCATAACGACACCTGATTTCACGTTTACGGAAGGTCTGGGCATCTTCGATTTCACCTTCAAGGAACAGCTCAAGAAGCGCTTTACGGGCGACGTCGTTTTGGAAGAGCCCGAATCGAAAGAGCGCTTTGTCGGATTCGTGAACAGGGCGGGAGAGCCTGAGGTTCAGGACGACCTGATGTGCAGCGTAGTAAAGATAATAGGCGACGTTCCGCTCACCAAAGACGGAGTAAGGAAAAACAACCTTATAGGTCTCAGCCTCATAGGACCGCTGCTCCTCAAAAACCCGTGGATCGCAGACATGTTCGTGAAGATCATATGCGAGCGAAAAGGGACTGAAGTAAAGCAGATATCTTATCCGCACTCCGAAAAGAGCCACGAAAAGACTCTCAAGGCACTGCTCGAGGCCGAAGTCTGACAAAAGAATTTATGATATACTGTTAAGTCGGGAGGGATAATATGGCAGATACGATCAAATGCCCGAATTGCGGGTCCAATCTCACACTTAATGCAGATACACAGATGCTCGACTGCCCCAACTGCGGATCGTCCTTCGATCCCAAAGAGCTGGGCAGCATAACCGTAGGAGAGCTTGAACAGAAGCCCCAGCAGGTCGAACCTTCACAGGATCAGAGCCAGCAGGCAGCGGCCCAGGCGGTGGCTCAGGCAGCTGCGCAGACACAGGCTGATGCAACACAGCAGGCGGCAGAACAGGCTGCTCCGGCTCAGGAGGCTGCTCCCGAACAGACCGAATTCGTCTGCAACTCGTGCGGCGCAAAGCTCGTTACCGACGCTCACACTGCTGCTACTTTCTGCACATTCTGCGGATCTCCTGCACTCGTCGGAAAGAGACTTACGGAAAGCTTCCAGCCCCAGTATATGATTCCTTTCAAGTACTCGAGAAAGTCGGCAGAGGAAGCCTTCGTCAAGTGGGCAGGCAAGGGTAAGTGGACACCGTTCGGATTCGTATCAAAGGCGAACGTAGCCAAGATGACGGGACTCTATGTACCGTTCTGGCTCTTCAATATCAAGGCCTCGATCGACGCAAAGGGTACCGGCGACAAGGTCCACTACAGAGGCGACGACGAGATAATCGAGACGTTTGATTTCGAGCGTAAGGCAAATCTAAGCTGGGATTATGTTCCGCTTGACGGCGAGACGAGGATCGACGATGCGCTCATGGAAGCCATCGAGCCTTTCGATTTCGACGCGCTGATCCCTTACGACTACAGATATCTCCCGGGCTTTTATGCCGACAGATACGACCAGTCCCCTCAGGACCTGGCCGCACGTGCTACAAAGCGCGGAATGGACGGTATCGACAAGGCTCTCAAGGGATCTCTTAAGGGAACCTACGACAGGTTCAACATCAAGCAGAATCTGAGCAGGATCGATTCGATGGAAGCAAACTATGCGCTGCTCCCCGTATGGTTCCTGTCTTACAAATACCGCAACAAGTTCTATTATTTCGCCATGAACGGACAGACGGGCGAGGTTGCCGGTACGATCCCGGTAAGCCCTGTTAAGAAGACGATGTTCTTCTTCATCGTGCTCGGCATTCTGGCCGTAATAACCAGGTTCATCTTGGGCCTTGTAATGAGGGGGTTCTGGGGATGAGTGAGAATCTTGAAATAAATGAAATGACTCAGAACAAGGACAACGGCCCCAAGCTGTCGGTCCTGTCCGAGCTTAACGGCGCTTCCATAAGCGTCGGCATCGGCCTTCTCGTTATCATTATCCTGAGCATCGCGTTCTATATCTTCATGAACCTGTCGCCCGCAAAGACCGTCAAGGTCGTTGACGATGCTGAACTCTTTACGAGCGAGGAGATCGATGACATCAAGGACGCCGCAAAGAAGCTCTCCAAGGATAAGGACATCAGCGTCGTTATCGTAACAACGAACAACAAGGGCAAGAAGTATACCAACTCCGATGAGGACGAGAAGCGCTTCGCGGAAGACTTCTACATGGAAAACGTTAAGACCGTGCCGCTCCAGAATAACTCCGGAGTATGCATCCTGATCGACGTAACTTTGGACTATCAGGGCGGAAGGTTCTTCTGGCTCTACACATACGGAACGGCTCATTTCGCCGTAAGCGACGACGAGTGCTACAGCCTGTTCAGGAAGTACCTCTCAGAACTCGGCAGCGGCGAATACGGCACGGCTGTCGAAGGCATCACAAAAGATCTCGGCCAGTACTCTTATCAGAGCTACGGCGCGATCGTATTCTTTACGATAATTATTCCGATCGGACTGTCCCTTATTGTCACGGGCATTGCATCTCCCAAGAGGAGACTCGACAAGCTCCCGGCCATCAGCACATATTCCGTAGCCGGCAGCAATAAAGTCGACAAGAGTGACAAGTTCATTAAGAAGAAAGTCATTCACCACGAGTCTTCGAGCAGCGGCGGAGGCGGATTCTCCGGCGGTGGCGGAGGCGGTTTCTCCGGCGGCGGAGGCGGCGGATTCTCCGGCGGTGGCGGCGGACGCTTCTGATGTGATACAATATCGCGGAATTTTTCAGTAAGCGAAGGATAATTATGCTCAGCATCGTCGTGCCTGCCTATAACGAAGGCGAACACATCTACGATAATCTCATGACCATCGACAAGGCGCTCAGTGCGTTTGCGTCGGACTACGAGATCATCGCAGTCAACGACGGAAGCCGTGACAACACGGGCGCTGAGGTAAAGCGCGCGGCTGCTGACAATCCCAACATCAAAGACTTCGGCTACAACAAGAACCGCGGCAAGGGCGGAGCTGTCTCATGGGGCGCCATAAACAGCCAGGGCGACATCGTCGGCTTCATCGACGCCGACTTAGACTTATCGCCCAATCTCATCAGCGGCTACTACAAGGAGATGATAGCAACGGGTTCCGACGTGGTCATCGGCTCCAAGATGCACAAGGATTCCAAGCTAGAATATCCTCCCGCGCGAAAACTCTTCTCCTTCTGTTATTTCGTAATGCTCAAGGTCCTCTTCGGTCTCAAGTGCCACGATACCCAGACAGGCCTCAAGCTCTACAAGGGTTCGCTGATAAGGGAGATCGCGCCTCTTCGCAGGATCGACGGTTATGCTTTCGATATCGAGCTTCTGGCTCTCGCTTCAAGGAAGAAGGCAAAGCTCACCGAGATGCCGGTCGAACTCAACTACACGAGGAACCAGTCCTTCGGCAGGATCAAGTTCAGGGACGTCTGGAAGATGTTCACCGACACCTGGAAGATCTGGTGGAACTTAAGGGTCAGGAAGAACTATTTCAGGTGACGGTTTATGCCGTTTAAGGGAGCGCGAAAAAGCGCTCTTTTTAAATGATTTCTTACACTTCTAAAGGTGCTTTTAGATATGGATTTTAGTGTAATAAAAACGCAATCATATTGCCTCACTTTTTCACTCAGATTTACGTAAAAATGTATCTTTTTGTTGGAGTAAATTTTGCATTGTTTTGTTATACTATCAACGGTGCAAAAATCAGCTTTGATAATATCAAAGTGTAAGAGGTACAGATTGGCTTTACATTTCGCTAAAAGAATAACTGAGTACAGACTTGCGAAGGATCTTTTCACTCGCGGCAAAGACATCATCTTAAGCCCCGAAGCGCAGGTCATGAAGAACTTTACACAGCATGGTGAGACAACTGTTTTCGAGCATTGCATCGCAGTTGCAAAGTACAGCCTTCTTATCGCATATTCCCTCGAGAGGATCTTCAAGATCGACGTAGACAAGGACAGTCTTGTAAGAGGCGCACTCCTTCACGATTACTTCCTCTACGACTGGCACGTCAAGGGCCAGGCTCACGGCCTTCACGGCTTCACACATCCCCGTGTCGCAAGAGACAATGCTTCAAGGGATTTCACACTTAACGAGATCGAGAAGGACATCATCGGTAAGCACATGTTCCCGCTGACGCCCTTCCTTCCTTCATACCGTGAGAGCGTCATCGTAAGCCTCGCAGACAAGTGGTGCGCAATTGCAGAGACATTCAAGATCGACATATCTTCCTACATCATCTACCGCGTCAACTTCCGTATCGCTCTTGCTAACGGCGACTACTCGATAGACTACGGCGAGACGCTGGCTGAGGCATAAGGTTTAGGGTATAAGACACGCGGCGCTGAAGCCGCTCATGAAATAGTTAGAGGACCGCTCAGGCGGTCTTTTTTTCGTACACATAGCAAGCGGGAGTCCTTTTGTATATACTTATCCCATGCGTATAGAAAATCTTACAACACTCATATATATCACCCGAGGCTCCGACTGCCTGTTCATCAGGAAGACCCGTAAAGGCGACATGAATCTCGACAAGTATCTCGGGATAGGCGGGCATTTCGAGTCGGATGAATCACCTGAGGAATGCGTTCTTCGCGAACTTAATGAGGAGGCGGCCATAGAAGCGTCATCGCTTAATGACTTCCGCTACAGGGGACTCATCACATTTATATCTTCCGAGTACCCGACCGAATACATGCACGTGTTCTCGGCAGAGGTTCCTTTGTCGTTTGAACTCCCGGAACGGGCATGCGATGAGGGCGAACTGTGCTGGGTGCCTCTGTCTGATATAAAGGACCTGCCGATCTGGGAAGGCGACAAGATAATGTTCGACTATCTTTTCGGCGAATCTGCATGCAGCTCGTTCTTTACCATGAAGTTCCGCTATGAAGGCGACAGGCTCGCAGGGCATGAGGAGAAGTGCTGGTAAGTCCGGCCTATTGTCATCCCCGGACCGATATGATATATTTCACACGAAATCTTTAGAAAGGCGCTTCTCATATGCACTGGATAACGATCAACGTCCATCTGATGTTCGGTTCCGTAAAAGGGTCCTGTGGGAGAAGTCTGCCTGTTTGCAGGAAATAAACACCTGAATTCCAACTTATAACCGACGGCTTCTCCTTTGTTCTCAAACAGATCAAAAGGAGATTTTTTATGTCAGGACTCAATATCAAAAGGCAGCTCGGGCTGCTGTATATATCGAACTTCATGTTCAACATTTCGATCGCGGGAGCGGCGTGGGTGCTGCTCCTCGTGTCGGACGGATATTCGCTCGTGCAGGTGGGACTTGCAGAGACGATATTCCATGTCGTAAGCCTCATTGCAGAGATCCCTTCAGGGATGTTCGCGGACATCTTCGGACGCAAGAAGAGCCTTATCCTAAGCTGCGTCATGTCGATGGCATCGGCTCTCGTGAGGGGCTTTTACATAGGATTTCCGAGCATTTTGATCTCGGTGGGATTCTCGGCGCTGTCTTATAACTTCATATCCGGAAGTGACAGCGCGCTGGCTTACGATTCGCTCGTGGAGGCGGACAGGGCAGACAAGTACGACAGATACATTTCGACACAGACGGCCATCTACAGGATATCGAACGGCATCGCCACGCTCTTTGCGGGCGTTGCGGTGATAATGGGCAACAGGAATGCGCAGATCTTATCGCTCGGGATATCCGCTGTGAACATGGTGTTCCTGCTCTTCCTGCGCGAAAACAAGGTCATCGAGAAAAAGTCATCAGATTCACTGGCCAAGCGTTTCAGGGATGTCTACAAGGGCAGTTTTGGTTTCCTAAAAGGAAATAAGAAGGTCGCGGGGCTCATATTCAGGAATGCGCTGGTCGGCGGCATCGACGTGCTGCTCCTGTTTTTCCTGCAGGCAAAGCTCCCGATGACGGGCATTCCCGACTGTTCGCTGGGACCCTTGCTCTTCATAATGTCAACGGGCGGCATCTTCGGCGCGCTGGCTGCGCGGAAGGTGAAGAAGACTACGCTCGGCAAGCTCTTCGTGTTCTGCATCTCGCTCGCGCTGATAGGGCTCGTCAGTGAGTTCACGGGCATCTGGTACCTCATGACCATCGGAGGGTTTGTCACGGCGTTTGCAGATGACCTGATACAGATAAGGTCTGACATCGCTTTGAATCAGATGGTTCCCGCAGAGCAGAGGGCGACGCTGATATCGGTGAACTCGTTCTGCTTCTCGATGCTGATGATAGTGATGTCGCCTTTGACGGGGTGGATATTCTCGCTGTAAGGAAACGCGGCGGATGACCGCATCCTTTCACAAGAGCATGTTTGTGTTAATATGCTTCTATAGATCGGCGAAAGCGGGTGGACCCATGAAAGAACGGACTGCCATAGAACGTATAAGCGAGATGGAGGAGATCCTGGACAGGGCTTCAGCGGTCCTTGACGGACTCGAAGAAAAGCTCGAAGAGTTTGAGCAGATCCAGTCCGACATCCGAAGGCTCGAGACGTATTACACGGGTAAGGACTGGAAGAAGGATCTTAAGCTCGACGAGTCGGGAAAGCTCCCCAAAGACCTCAAAAGGGGTGTCTTATCGGAGGACGGAATCTGCGATCTGCTCGAAAAGAACAAGGAACTGCTCTTAAGGACGGGCAACAGGGAAGAGGCGTAAAGCCTTTGAAAACAAAGGAGTGTAACAATGTTACACAACTCTTGGACGGCTTTGGAACTGCTAATAAGGAGGCAAAATCATGAAGATCTACGACATATCACAGGAAGTGTTCGGGTGTGAGGTCTATCCTGGTGATCCGAGCCCTGAGAGGATCGTAAAGCTGAGCATAAAGGACGGCGGCGTATGTAATCTGACCGCATTTTCGATGTGCGCCCACAACGGTACGCACGTCGATGCTCCGTTCCATTTTATCGACGGGAGCGACACGATAGATCAGGTCGACCTGAAGGATTTTGTCGGATACTGCTATGTCACATCCCACGAAGGCGAGATGACGGCAGAACAGGCTGAGGACATAATGAGGCGTGCAAAGCTCGCCGGCGGAGAATCAGGGATAGCTGACTGCGACTGCTATAACAGGATACTTGTCAGCGGCAAATCCACCATGACCGAAGAGGCGGCCACTGTCTTTGCAGGTTACGACATAAGGCTTTACGGCAACGAATCACAGACGGTGGGACCTCTGGAAACACCGATGGCGGTGCACCATATAATGCTCGGAAAGAAGATCGTGCTCCTTGAGGGCATAAGGCTCGCAGGAGTAGAAGAAGGCATTTATCTGCTCAATGCGGCGCCGATTAATCTCGGAGGAGCCGACGGCGCGCCCTGCAGGGCGATACTGATGTCAGTCTGACATTACGGATCCGTAAAAAGGCCGAATAATGATCTCGGCTGCGGGATGCATAAGCGGATCCGATACGATTGATAAGAAACTGGAGTTGTTTATGATAAGACAGATCGAAAAAAGCGATTTCGCAGAATGCGTCTCCGTCATAAGGGAGAGTTTTCTCACAGTGGCAAAAGAGTTCGGCATCACGCCCGAAAATGCGCCTGCTTTCACGGCATACGCGACTGACGAGGCAAAGCTTACGCACTGGATGGATAACCAGAAAAGGCCCATGTACGGATATTTCGATAACGGCAAACTCGTCGGCTACTATAACCTTTATCTGCCGGGCGGAAATGAATGCGAACTTGGAAGTTTGTGTGTGCTCCCGGAATATAGACACGGCGGCATCGGCGATGCGCTCCTGGAAGATTCGATCGATAATGCGAAAGCGTTAGGCTGCACGGTCATGAAGCTCAGCATCGTGGAGGAAAATACCGTGCTCAGAAAGTGGTATGAGGATCACGGATTCAAACATACGGAAACAAAGAAATTCGATTTCTTCCCGTTCACGTGCGGGTATCTGGAAAAAGAAATCTGAGAAGTGAGTTTTACATCAGTCTCTTGTATATCTCCAGCATGCTCCTGATCTGATACTGAAGGAGCCATGCAGCGTTGCTGTATTCGAGTGTGGATTTAACGAGTTTTAAAAGGCGGGGGAAGTATTCTTCGGTCTCCCTGATCATGCGGTATATCTTTTCGCGGCTCAGGGCACGGGCCATTGAAGTAAGGTTGTCGCAGCGGTCTATGCATTTTATTAATGCTGCTTTGGGATTTTGCGAGAGTGCTTCGAAATAAGCATCCATTACTTCTTTGCGGTTGTCGGGATTCGTTTTGCCGTGTGTAAGGAGTCTCACGAGTTCGCGGACTTCTTCTCCCACAGGGAGTTCCTCCACGGTCTTCCCGCAGTCCTCGACCACGTCGTGCAGGAGACAGGCTGAAATGATGTCATCGTCTACGATGTTCAGCGCCAGGGCGTGGCAGGCAAGTGTAAGCGGGTGGTAAATGTAGGGAACTTCGGATTTCTTTCTGGTTTGACCTTTGTGTGCTTCGACTGCGAAATCCAATGCCTTGAGTGTCTGGGAAAGCCCCTCGTAACGTGCGGCGGTCTTTACGAATGTCTTCATGTGTTCCCAGTTGTAGATGGAGTCGTGTGTCTCGAAAACAGTGGTCTTTTCCTCTACAAGGGCTGACACGGATACGTCGAAGAGTTCTGCCAGGCTAATGAGTTTATCTATGTCGGGTTTGTACTCGTCGCGTTCCCAAGAGGACACCGCCTGGAAAGAAACGCCTATCTTATCGGCGACGTTTTCCTGTGTCATCTTGCGCTCTTCACGGAGCATTTTGATATTCTTACCGATACTCATAACGTACACCTCCCTTAATGCTGTTCCGAAATGTGAGATGCCTGATCTGCCGTGATCTCCAAGATCACTTATTAAAACTGATAGTAACTGAAAATGAATCGCCTGACGAAACATCAGGCTTTTGTTCTGTCTTGTCCACCCGGTTACAGAATAGTTCATCTGATACGGTTATTTTAGCGAGTGGGAATGGAACATACAATATTGAATTCAAGTTGCACTTGAGTAAGCGTGCCTCTTATTTTAAAATAATTTACCGTGAAAAGCAGGTTTTCGGGATGCGGACCGAATTAAGGTTACGTTAAGGTTTTCGTGTTTGTACGTTAAGGTTGCATCGGTAAGATTGACTTGCAAAACATATAAAGGGGAGCAGGAATATGAAAAAAGTTGCAGTGATAGCCGTCACGGCTGTGATGGCCGTGCCTCTCATGACCGGCTGCGGTGCGGTTACGACTCCTGTCGAGACATCTGAAAGTGAGACTTCCGTAAAGGAACTGGGACCTGCCAGAGCGCAGGATGATTACTACAGATTCGTAAATCAGGACCGCTTTGACACAGCCGAATTCGAGTACGGAGAATCCACCGTCGAGATGGCTTTTAACTCGAAACTCATCGAAGAACAGATAGATGGGATAATCGAGGATATCGCGGCCGGAAGCGGATACGCAAAGGGCAGCGAGGAAGACATCATAAAGCATGCCTTTGATTATTATATGGATTACGATTTCGATAACGAACCGATCCCTGAAGACCTCATGAACATGATAGAAGCAGTCGACAATGCAAAGACGGTCGACGAGCTTATGGATATCGAGGCAAGACTTGTAAGGGAATACGGAATAAGCGGAATACTCGGCATTGAACCCGGCGTCGATCCTTTCGATCCTCAGAGAAGGATCATGTTCATCGCCCAGCTCGAAGGCGTTCTCAATACATCATTCAAATCCATGCGCGACGAGCTTTATGCAGCCGACTACATAAGAGCCGACGGAAAGGTCATCATGATGACGCGCGGCTACGACAAGGATACGGCGGAGCAGTACGGCAAGGAACTGGCTTATCTTGCGATAGATCTTTACAGCGCAACTGACTTTGATGCGTTGGAAGATGCTTGGGGATTTGAATTTCTTGATCTGTATACTCCCGCACAGGTAGATGAGATCTTCACGAATGTCGATATAAAAGCTTATCTCGAAAAGATCGGATACGATACTTCAGGGATAGACACATACGGAATCTCCGACGCGGAGCAGCTTAGGGCTCTGAATGCAATATTTGACGATAAGAATATTAACGCGCTCAAGACATGGGAACTGGGAAATCTTTATGACGCTTATTCGAGATATATAGCTCCGCACTACGGCCAGATCTCGAGCACTGCGCACAAGGATTACAGGCCGCTCCGCGAGAAGGCTCTGGACGATGTCTCGGCCAATTTCAAGAATGAGACAGATCCGATCTATGTTGAGAAATATTACTCTGCCGAAATGGATAAGGCATTGAGGGATATGTGTGATGACATCAGGGCAGGATACAGGGAGATCATCTCCGGTGCTGACTGGCTCAGCGAACCTGTCAGGGAAGAACTCCTCAAAAAGCTCGAAAACATTGTTTATGTAACAGGCGTTGACAGTAAGAGACACGATAATTCGGAATATTTAGATATCTGCGGCAGCAACTACTATGAACTCTGCCTCAACTACAGAAGACTCATTATTAAGGACAAGATAAAGAGTCTCACAGAGCCCGTATCAAGGACAGATATCGCCATGCCAATGCAGATGTTCAATGCATGCTACGATCCGTCATTTAATAACATCACGATCACGGTTGCGATCACCAATGCGCCCTTCTTCGACGTGAACGCTGATTACTACACAAATCTCGGCGGTCTGGGGTCGGTAATAGCGCACGAGATGGGACATGCTTTCGACAGTGACTGCATCATGTTCAATTCAAAGGGTGAATACGATCCTTCGTGGATCTCCGCTGATGATATGGCGATCCTCACAGCCCGAAATGAAAAAGCCGTAAGCTACTTTGAAGACAACTTCACGGTTTTCGGCATCTACCACGTTGACGGCGAGCAGACGCTCGGCGAGAACTATGCGGACCTGGGTGGCGTTGAATGCATCACTTCATTGGCAAAGACTAAGGAAGACAGGATCCGCCTTTTCGAGAGCTATGCGACGGTCTGGTGCGAGATGAGTTCTGATGAGTCGATCATAGGACAGATCGCATACGACTCACACAGTCCGGCGGTTATAAGAGTAAATGCGGTACTCGGTTCCATAGACGAATTCTATGAGACATATGACGTTACTGAAGGTGACGGTATGTATATCGCGCCCGAAGACCGTATCTCGCGCTGGTACTAATGTAGTAAAAAGTAAATTGTTTAATGAGGAATAATAAATGAATATTGTACTTAAAAATTCATTGAAGAATATATTCTTTAAGCCGTTCCGCACGATCCTCGTCGTTTTTGCGATCTTCGTTTGCAGCCTGTGTGCGCTGCTGTGCTTCGATCTCGGAGACTGTCTTGGAAAGATCCTTACGGAATATCTTGGGAGCGTATCGAGAGCTGATTTCATGGGCGTATCCATGGGTTTTGATGTCTCAGAGCTCCCAGAAGGTTTTCCGGAAGCAGACTATATGACGGCCTCTGCAAATTCCGAGATGTTATACAAGAAGATCGACGGCGAATACTGCTATGTAACGACCGAATCTCTCAGCATCTGGGGTGTCGACATGGATCAGGCCGTTGACATGCAGTTCATCTCGAGGATGGATATCGGATACGGCGAGATGTATGTGTCCAGGGACTTCGCGGAGAATTACGGTTATGAGGTAGGCGACAAGATCACCATCCATAACAGGGTCAAAGATGAGATGGAACTTACCATCGCAGGCATCTATCCCGAGAATACGAAGAATCCGGTGCTCAAGGGTAATACGGCTGTGGTAAATCTCGAGACGAGCGATGAGATCTCATGCGGCATCAGAGAATCCGATGTCATCTTAATCGATGTCAAGGATGACAGCAGGATAAAGGAAGCAGAAGATCTCCTCAAGGATACGTTCCCCGACATATCGATAACGGAACTCTTCATCAACGATGACGACATGTCGCTCATCAACGAATTCAAGTTTGTATTCTATCTGCTTTTCGCGATCACATTCCTTCTCGTTATCTTCGTAACGGCATCCATCTGCAACAGGATAGTAAGCGAGAGGATGTCCTTCATCGGAACGCTCAGGAGCCTCGGAATGAGCACCACGAACACGGGCCTGATCCTTCTTTTGGAAAATGTGATCTTTGCGATCCTGGGAAGCGTCCCTGCAGTGGTTCTCTATTTGCTCATCAGAGACGGAATTCTCGGCACGATGTTCAATCTCTCCGATTCGAACGGAGCGGTCGCATTCGAACTGCCTAAATTCCCGTTATCGCTCGTAATCGGCGTGGTCATCGGGGCCGTCCTCATCGAGTGCCTTATCCCGTTAAGAGCAATACTCAAGGCTCTGAAGACATCCATCAGAGACATCATCTTCGATAACAGGGATACTGCATATAAATTCACAAGAGCAGCACTTATCGCAGGGATCGGCTGCACAGGCATCGCCATAGTTACAGCCATCTTCAGAGCAAATCTGATATGCTCCATCATCTGCCTCCTTACATCGGTCGCAGCCATCGCATCGCTCTTCCCGTGGGTGTTGAAGTTTGTTTCGACAGGCATTCAGAAGATCGGCGAAAAACATAATAAGCCGTCCTGGTCTCTTGCTGCCGTTGAGGCGGTCTCCCGCAAGAGCACTGTCGGAAGCGGCGTCTTAAGCGTAACGGCTGCAGCAATGTGCATCGTTGTCTATGCTGTCGCTTCCGGAATGTTCACATCGATGTCCGGCATAGCATTCGACTGCGATGTCAAGATGACGCCGAACAAGGCGAATAAGTATTATTCATACATAGAACACATGGACACCGTAACTGACGTTGAGCCGCTCTATACTTCGCTCCAGGAGGTCAAAGTAAATGACAGTGAAAAGCAGAGCGTCGGAAACTTCTACGGACTTCCCAATGAAGGATTCAGATACTTGAACGGATTTACGGATTTGCCCGAAAAGATCGAAACAGGCTGTGTACTCGTTGACAGTAAGGTCGCAAAAAAGAGAGGCGTCTCAGAGGGTGATACTATCAAGATCACGATAAATCCTACAGGCGTACTCCCGATCGAAAGAGAATATAAGATCCAGCAGATCGTAGATTCCAATCCTTACGACGAGGGTGTTGAAACGTTTATTGTCCCGCTGAAGGAATATCAGGCTGTCTTCATGGATAAGCCGGGCGAGATCCTCATAAAGTGCACGGATCCGGAAACGGTTAAAAAGACACTTGAGACATATGCAAAGGGATCCTACTCGGATGTAAGGACGTACGATGAGCTTATAGAGGATAATGAGAGCGGAAATGCAAAGACAACGGCGGTCATCACCACAGTCATCATAATCGCACTCGGCATGACAGCCATCGGCATGGTCTCCAACCAGCTCATCGGCTTTACAGGAAGAAAGAAGGAGTGCGCAGTCATGCTCTCGACATCGATGAGTAAGGGAAAGCTTTCAGGCATACTCTTTAAGGAAGTCCTGATCACTTCGCTCACGGCATGCAGCATCGGAACCGTACTGGGATATCTGCTCACTCACATTCTTCAGGCTGCAATGGATAACACGGAGATACTCGTCATGGATGTCAGTGTGGAACCGTCAAAGCTTCTGTTTTTCTTCATTACCATGACAATACTCTTTACGGTAACAGTTCTCTTCCCGATAAGGAGCCTCAGGAAGATGAAGATATCTGAACAGATAAAGTATGAATAACAATTTGGAGGATAATAAAATGAATAAGATCATCGAAGTAAATAATGTCAGCAAGGCATTCGGAAAGAACGAGAATATCAACCAGGTATTAGACGGCGCGTCAATGTCGGTCGAACAGGGAGAGTTCGTATCGCTCATGGGTGCGTCCGGCTCAGGTAAATCCACACTCCTTTATCTGATCGGCGGACTTGACCGTAACTTTGAAGGAAACATCTCAGTCTGCGGAAAAGACATCGGAGCGATGAAGGACAAAGAGCTTTCAAACTTAAGACTCAGGAACATGGGATTCGTATTCCAGTTCTATAATCTCGTAATGAACCTGAACGTAGCGGACAACATCCTTCTCCCGCAGACGATGGCAGGAAAGAAGAAGTCCGAGCTTAAGGGAGCGCTCGATGAGATACTTGAGATCACGGGACTTACCGAAAAGCGCAAGGCAATGCCGAATACATTGTCGGGCGGACAGCAGCAGAGAGTTGCGATCGCCAGAGCGGTCATCGGCAATCCCCAGATAATACTTGCTGACGAACCTACGGGAAATCTCGACAAGGCTTCGAGCATCGAGATCATGGAACTTTTCTCCAGGCTCAATAAGGAAAAGGGTCTTACGATCCTCCAGGTAACCCACTCCGAGAAGTGTGCCGCATACGGTACGCGCACGATAATGCTCGAGAGCGGAAAGACAATAGGCTGACCCCTCACTCACCCCCAAGATATAGATGCGAAAAGCGGCTGAATGCGAAAGCACGGCCGCTTTTTGTTAGTGCTTATCCTGTTGAAACTTGACAATGTAAAGATAGCGCTTATAATCTTGATGTTGACAGTGTCAAGATAGGAGATCTTGAGATGAGGAAAAAGGGAATGATGATAGCGGTATTGTGTGTTCTTGCGGTTCCAGTTGTTATCCTCGCCGTGTGGGCCATCATGAGTCCGGGGAGGATAAGGACGTATGAAGGGGAGAAGAGCCTTTCTGAGAAATTCGTTATGGATATCAACGGAGCTCCGAACGGATTTTTCATCAACAGCAAGGATACGGATAATCCGGTCCTGCTTCTAGTATCGAGCGGTCCCGGAACCGACGATTATGTTTTCACCGATAAGTATAAGGATATGAACCTTGAAGATGATTTCACTGTTGTTTATTGGGATTACCGGTGGATGGGGATCGCGTATAAAAGTAATGCGGATTCTGACAGCATTAATATTGATAACCTTCTTTCGGATGCCAATGCGGTAACTGAATATCTCAAGGAACGTTTTCATAAAGATAAGATATTCATCATGGGGTTTTCAGGCGGAACTCACATCGCGTTGAGGGCTGCTGCTGAATATCCCGAGGACTATTATGCATATATCGGGATGGCCCAGTGTGTGACTGACTCCGGGGAAAATGATACTCTGATGTATGACTTCATGAAAAGTGTCTTTGAAGAACGCGGCGATAGGAAGTCGCTTAAAAAGCTGGAAGATTCCGTCATCAATCTTGACGGTGGAAACATTAAGTGTAAAGATTGGTTTGTGTATGTTAATCTGCTCCATGATGCGGGCGGCGGAACTATAAAGGATAAGAGTGAGTTTGAAGGGATCACCTGGCCGATACTGACTTGCAAATGTTATGCGGTCACCGAGAAGATCAACTACGTCAGAGGAATGAAGATGTACAGGAATACACCTCTGGCAAAAGAAACTGACGGATTTGATTACAGAGAACTCATTCCCGGACTTGAAGTTCCCGCATTCTTCATCAGCGGAAAATACGATTATAACTGCCCGTGGGAACTGGTCAGAGATTACTGTGAAAAAATCGATGCTCCGGATAAGGGGTTTTATCTTATCACGGGATCGGCGCACAGTCCTCTTTGGGAGAAACCTTCGGACACATGCAAAGCATTAAGAGAGATAAAGGAGAGAACCATAAATGGCTGATATGTATCATCACGGAAACCTGAGACAGGCTCTTATCGATGCCGGTATCAAGCTCATAAACGAAAACGGTGAGGAGAATCTTTCGCTTCGTAAGGTCGCTGCTGAATGCGGAGTGTCGCATGCGGCACCGTATGCTCATTTTTCCGGTAAGGATGAACTGATCGCCGCCATCAAGGATACTGTTACGGACAGATTCATGGAGGAACTTGAATCCGCCATCGAAGGAACGTCATCTGCCGATGAAGGACTCATCGCTATGGGAAGGGCATATATCGTTTTCTTCTCGAACAATCCGGATTACTTTGTCTTCCTTTTTGGCAAACAGCAGATTAATGCCCACATGAAGATGAATAAGGAGTATAAAAATGACTATCCTCCGTTCCTGCTTCTCAGAAGGATGTATAAAAAGCATCTTGAAGAGAACGGTCTTGAAAAAGATGAGGAGGAACAGGAAATTGATCTCATAAAGATCTGGTCGATCGTTCACGGCATGGCTTCGATCGCCTGCATGAGAGGTGTAAAGACGTCTTTCGACTGGAGCGATCCTGACCCGAGATTACTTGTATAAGCGAGGAAATGATGTATGGAGATTGAATACAGAGACACACATGAATTTACGCCTGCCGATGTGCATCACTTCTCTCTGGACCTGAGGTGATTATGTTTTTTGAGATAATCCGTCAGATAATCGATTCGTTGAGAACGGTCGATGCACCGACACTTTACATGATAATATTCACTCCCTCGTGGCTTCTGGTCCTGATCCTTGCTGCGATAATCGTGAGGAAAAAGAAAAAGCCCGTGTTTACCGTGCTTGCATTTATACCGGTCATAAACTTTGCCGTGTTCTACCTTTTCAATTACACAAAGGGACTTCCGATGTTCGGCATTACGAGATACGGACCTCATCTGGTTGCTGCACTGATCTATTGTGTCATCTCGGCCATCATCGCACGATCTAAGAGAAAAGTCCTTCCGCTGATACTTGGAGGAATACCCTGTATCGTGGTCTCGCTCTGGACGGTCTTCTATGTTCTCGCGATGGGTTCTTATTATCATTTCGGAAACTTCAGCCATCAGGGTTATGAGAAGTCGATGGCTTCGCTCATAGATGAACTCGAGAAGAATTATATCCTGAGAGACTTCAAAGAGATCGATTTTGACGGCTTAAGGCAGGAATACATTCCGATGGCCGCTGAGGCTGAAAGGAATAATGATGAAGCAGCCTTTGCAGAGGCGGTCGCGAATCTCTGTTATGAATTCCACGACGGACATCTTTCCATGAGGATAAACGATACTGATCTCGGAGACGAAGTTGCCGAAAGAATGAACGGAAACGATTATGGATTCTCCATGATCAGAACCGACGACGGAAAAGTGCTCGCTATCCTGGTGGACGAGACATCCGAAGCATTCAGGCAGGGAATACACAGCGGCACCGTAATAACAGGATGGGACGGTAAAGACATATATGATGCTCTGAAGGATGTCCGCTGCGTTCCTTCTTCGATCTATATGACCGCATATCCGATAGCGGAGAATGAGGAGATAGTAAAGCCGATATTTCTCGCCGGCAAGGGCGGTGACACAGTAAGTGTCAGATTCATCGATGATTCGGGAACCACAAAGGAGATCACAGCCCAAAGCATGGGAAGCTACTCTGACAGGCTGTGGCGTGCCACATATCCGATAACAGGAAAGCGATGCGGTGAATTTGCTTACGCTGAGATGCTGGACGATCACTGCGGTTATCTCTGTGTTCCGAGAGAGAGCTTCGACGACATGAAGGATATCGAAGCAGGACTTAAGGATGAGTATCCTGAGGTGAAAGATCTTTTCATCGAGCGGATAGAAGGACTGAAGTCTCAGGGCATGGACAGGCTGATAATCGACATCAGGGATAACGACGGCGGCATCGACGTTATCTATGAGCAGCTGGTGACTCTTTTCACTGACAGAGAGGTCATCTCTTACGGCGGGTCCTACAACGGAAGTGAATTCATAAAATATGACAGCTGGGCATGGACGATACCCTATGACGGAAGATATAAGGATATCCCCGTTGTGGTGCTCGTCAATGCAGGGTGTGCCAGCTGCGGAGACATACTGGCTTACAGGCTCTCGAACTGTCCCAATGTTACGCTGATGGGAATGACGACCACATGGGGTTCGGCTCAGAGCATGGGCGGTCAGATCCTTCTCGGCGGCGGACATATCTCAGTAAGGTATCCGATCATCGCATCTCTCGATGAGGACCTCTCGGTATTGGTCGATGCGGGCAAGGACAGGATAAGTTCCGTCGTACTCGACGAGAAGATTCCTCTCGATGAAAAGGCGGTTCACGTTCTCTATGACATGGATGCCGATTATGATCTGATGTATGCGAAGCATTATATGGAGACATATGGCAATGAAGACACTTAAAGAACGCAAGACATGGAAGATACTACTGGCCCTGATAATCCTGATAGGTGTTGTAACAGGCATCTATGCCGGAGTCAGCTCGATGTACGACAGAAAGCGCTTACGCGAGGAAAACGAAGCTTATCAGGAAGCGAAGGCTGCGGGCTACGACCTCGGATATTCCATATGCTCCAAGGCAGGCGAGGTTACGTTGGATGGTGTCGCGTACGACCTTTACAGCAGACGTTGGGATTCCTTCGTTGACGGGAGTTTTCAAAAAGATTTCCTCATTAGAAAAGATGCTTCTTATATCGACGAGGCTGAAGGCAGCACGACTGACCTTATGATCTACGGAAGACTGGAAGGATATGCCGACGATCCTGACGATGAGACCGAATATGATCCCGGTAAATACGAGATAATCGAACCTTATAAGTTTGCGAAGTATGTCAAGCGCGTTGACATGTGGGCGATGGCAGGTATCATCGTGCTGGTCGTTATCGCCGAGTGCGTGCTTGTTGCTGTTCTGGCTGTTTATTTCATCGTCTATGCGGTTAAGAAACCGCGCGTGAAGAAAGCATAGGGATATACGTGATGTTCGGAAATAAAAGCAGTAAGGGCAAGCTTAAGTCATTCAGATACAGTCCGGGATATTCCGACATGCGCGGTGCGAGTCATTCGGATGTTCTCGAAATGAACGAAGACGGCAAATGGGTGATCGTAAGCCGGAACCGAGATTATTACAATGAACCGATGCGTGTCACGACTTACGCAGTTTCTTCCGAAGCAGAAGCACAGTTCGAGGAGTTCATCGGGAAAAAGAATCTGATCTCTCTTTCGAAACGCCTGAAGAGCAAACTGTTTATCCACGACCACAGCCCGTGGTGTTATGAGATCGTCTACGGCTTTTCCGGAACGGGCGGGAACAGTTCGGAGGACTACCGCATACACCAGTATAAGGTCTATACAAAGGCTGACCTTGATCTGCTGAGTGAAGTCAGGGAGATGTTCTGTTCCCTTAAGGGTGATATAATCTTGGAAGAAACCGAAAAGACTGAAGAATAAGGAACTTCAAATGACTATCGCTGACAGGATACAGAGTCTCAGAAAATCAAAGGGAATGTCTCAGGAAGAACTGGCAGATGCTGTCGGTGTGTCCAGGCAGGCCGTATCGAAATGGGAGAGCGAGCAGGCGACTCCCGACATAGACAAAGTCCTGATAATGAGCGAGGTCTTCGGAGTAACGACAGATTATATCCTCAAAGGCATTGAACCGGTCAAGACGGAAGAACATAAAACGATGGGCGATGTTGTCGATCAGAAGATACTGACTAAGGAAAACGGAACACGCGCCAAGAAGATATTGAAGTGGGTCCTGATAGGCGTCGGTGCACTGGTAGCGATAGACCTTATATCGATGCTGATCTTTTTCCTCGTTAACGGATTCTCGACTTAATCTGTCGCTCTCTATTGATTTGTTTTCTAGAATATCCGAGGCGGATCTCCGTCATGCATTTTTGCCTGTTTTAGGCATTTTAGGGGCATTCAGGCGTCCCTGCATCCGTTAAGCTTTTTAAGTGCTATAATTACGCGGTTTTAAGAAAAATAATAATGGGGATAAGTCATGTTAAAGAGAAGGATAATGTGTGTTTTGCTGGCCGGAGTGCTTATGGTTTCCGGTTGCAGTACTGCTGATATAGGAGATGCCGGAAGCGGTTCTGAAACGACGGCTGAGACAACGGTTCCTGAGACATCAGAGACCACCGCGGAGATCACTGAGACCACAAAAGCTCCGGAACCGCTTGAGTTCAATCCTCACGTCCACACGGATCTTCTGTCAGAGTATGTTACGGAAGATATGTGGACTTCGCTCTATAACTGCATCGATGCGGTCCGCGCGGGAGAGGACACTTTCGATTGTTCGGACGAGGATGCGTTTAAATGGTGTACAGACGATACTATATTGGGTTCGTTCCTTCCTCCGGCGTGCACGCTCGTTGGCGGTGACGGCTATGAGGACGGTACCGGCAGACTCAAGTACAAGATGGATAAGGATAAATACCTCGAGCGCGAGAAGGTGTTTGAGGATGAGGTCGTGAGGATGCTCAATGAAGCCGTCCGTTCGGACTATTCCGATTTTGAGAAGCTCATGGGCATCTATGCATACGTCTGCAGGAACTTCCAATACGACTACAGTTCTATAGACGGTAATACAGTTGATGAATTCAGCACTTACGCTTGCCTCATGACCAAGCAGGGGATATGCTGCGAGATCGCGGGGGCACTGTCTTATCTACTGCTGCAGTGCGGCGTTGAGGCAACGGAGTTCGGAGGCGAGGGCTCTGCCGGATATCACGACTGGACTTATGTCGTGATCGGCGGGGAAGGCTACCATGTCGATGCGACCTGGGCGGTCTACGGCGGAGACCCTTACGGTGTGCTGAACCTGAAATATTTCATGCAGACGGAAGCAGAACGCGTGTCCGACGGGTTTGAGGAAAAACTCGAAGTCGATCATGTTTGGCCCTGGAAGAGGGATTACGATCTCGGAAGATTCAAGGCGACGGATGAGAAGTTCAAGCCTTTGCACGACTGGGTGACATTTCAGGGAATGGATACAGAGAGAAATGTCATTTTCTGCACGGATACTGACGGAAATCATTTCGAGTTCAGTTACGGCGACATCTGATCTTTTTTATGCGTTTTTAGACATAAATCTCTTATTGTGCTAAAATTTCCTTAATATTTCGAAAGAAATAACGGGAGGCAAGATTATGAAGAGATTAGTGGCTTTGGTCATTGCAGGCGCAATGTCTCTGGCATTGTTCGGATGCGGAAAGACAAATAACGGCGGAAAGAGCGGTAACGATGACGGTGATAAGCCGAAGACGACAACTGCAGGTGCTGAAATCGATTCAGTAACAGAGGACGTCGGAGTAGATTTCAGACAGAAGGGCCAGAAGGCAGTTTTCAAGGTTGACGGCAGCCTTGACCTGGCAGAGGATGCCTGGATGGGTTTCATCCCCGGAACAAAAGGTTTCAAAAAAGAAGTGGATGCCGACGAGTTAGACGTGCTGTATTCCTATAACTGTGACGACGAAAGAAAGTCCGGCGACCAGTATGTTTTCGAGTTCGACAATGATTCGATCGAAGCCCTTGATGACGGAGATTACATCATCGTTCTTTGCAACACGGATGAAGACACAGGCAAAGTCCTGCTGTACTTCCCGGCAACGCTGGATGGGCCTGATGTAACACCCGATTTCGATAAGATCGTTATCAACTGATAAATTCATGAATATTCAAACAGCGGAAGAGTCAGACCTCCGGGAGATCCTGGAGTTGCAGTATCTTGCGTATCAGAGTGAGGCGGCATTGTTCGGCAACAAGGACATACCGCCCCTTAAGGAAACGCCTGACGAACTGAAGGAAGAGTTCGATAAAGGCGTCATCCTGAAGATGACTGAAGGGGATAAGATCATCGGTTCGGTGCGTGCCTTCGAAAAAAACGGGACGGCATACATCGGCAAACTGATGGTCCACCCGGATCACAGGCGCAAAGGATACGGCAGTATGCTGCTGACGGAGATCGAGAAGTGTTTTCCTGGTAAGCGTTATGAGCTCTTCACAAGTACCAGGAGTAAAGACAACATAAGGCTCTACGAGTCACTGGGATATAGGATCTTCGACAGAAAAGAGATCAATGACGAACTTGTCTTCGTCTATCTCGAAAAATAAGAAAGCAGGTATGGGGAAAAATGGGAAAAAAGGTTGTATTGATCATTTCAGCGGTCATTGCATTTATCGGCATTGGTTTGTTTGCAGCCGGATCTGTTCTGGCCGCGGGCGACACCACGGAAGATAACAGGATAGATCTTTTTGATCCGGAATCTTTCAAGGACGGTGCCACGGGAACGGTCCACCTGAACGCGGAAGATATCTACGAATGGGAGAAGGGGCTCTGCACCGTCGTAGATTACGATGAGGAAGAAAACGGCGTATTCACGTTCATTACCGGTGTTGACACCAACAGGTTTGCAGTCGGACTCTTCCTGGTGCCGAGAGATGCTGCAGGCAGGATGATCTTTAGCGTTACGGTCAAGCCGTGTCCTGAGGAGAACAGGCAGAAAGTCCTTAGTGCGATGTATGACTCGTATTATACGCTCTACGAGAGAGTGGCCGACGATCCCGACACGAGTCCGGAACTGATGTCGATGCTCGAATACTATATCTCGGATGAGGGCAGGGCAGCCATGGATGAGGGCATGTCTCACCTGATGCTGGAAGTTACACCCACGACAAACTACGGTCTCATGAAGACAGCAGGCATAGTGATCGCGGCGCTCGGAGCACTCGTTGCCGTCATCTGCCTTCTCTCCTATAAGGTTAAGGGCAGGAACATTGTTCTCGGATTTGTTGTCCTCCTCTTAGTCGCTGCCGGTGTATGTCTCTTCATGCTCAGGAAACACATAACTACAGTAGCATCATTAAAAGAACATTCGACAGGCGTTTATACGCTTAAATACACGGCTGACTATAAGCTCGACAATATCCTCGATTCGAACATTACCAATGAAGGAGAACTCCTTGGCTGGGCAGAGAAGGAACTCTACTTCGGGATGCCAGTATCGATGAAGGAAAGCCTTTTCGGTTGTGCTGCATTTGCAGTAACAGACAGCAACGGCAATCACCTGATGGGAAGAAATACCGACTATCCGGAAACAGACTGCCTGATGCTCTACAGTGATCCGGTCGACGGTTACGATTCAATTGCTTTGGTAGACCTGTCGATAATCAATATCGGCACCGGCGAAGACCAGGTATCACCGACTTCGTTCACGGGCCGTCTGGCTACACTCGCGATGCCTTATTTCACGATCGAAGGCATGAACGAGGCAGGCTTCGGAGTATCCATCCTTGAACTTGAACATGAAGAGATACATCAGAATCTCGGAAGAAAAGATACGCTTCTTAACGTTGCCGTAAGAGCGGTATTGGACCGCTGCGCAACAGTTGACGAGGCTGTAGCCATGCTCGAACAGTTCGACATGAATACCATGCTCGGCGCAACCTTCCATCTCTTTATGTGCGACAAGACCGGCAGGAGCGTGGTCGTCGAGTGGCTCGGTGACAAGATGTATGTCACTGACAATCCCGCCATCACGAATTATGTTATCGGCGATACTTCATACTACGGTGAGGAGAATGGTGACGGCCGCTATGAGGTCCTCATGGAAGATCTGGACGGCTGCGCATGTGTCGCTTCAGCTTCCGAAGCAATGGGGTTCCTCTCTGATGTCGGTTACGATAACAAGAAATCCGCCGGCATCGGAACAGAGTGGTCCTGCGTCTATGATCTCGACAACTTCACGGTAACTGTGTGCTTCGATGTCAAATACGATCAGCCGATAACGGTAACGCGGGACACATTCAATTAGGGCGCGGTTTTAGAGTTCTACAAGTATATGCAGGCCGGCGGAAGCTGACCTGCATTTTTATGCCTTGACAAAAACAGGTAATATGTTACGCTTATCGGTAACATATTACCTATTTGGAGATGCAGCATGAACATAAACGAAGTTATTCAAAACGGCAACATAGATTTCACCGGGATACCGCCGCAGTACTTCCTTTTGGGGCTTCTCAGCGCTTTCGATAACCGCTTCCAGGCGATGGCGGACAGGATGATGGAAGAGATCAGCTGGAAGCAGTTTTTCGCGATCATATGCATAAACATGTGCAAGGAGCCGCCGACGTTAAATGAACTTTCAGACATCTTGGGAAGCTCGCACCAGAACGTGAAGCAGATCCTCTTAAAGCTTGAGACGAAGGACTTCATAGAGTTCGTTCCCGACGCTGATGACAGGCGAAAGCAGCGCATCGTGCTGACAAAGAAGTGCAGGAGATTCTGCGAGAAGAATGACGGCATGAGTATGGATGTCATGACGAAGATGTTCGACGGTATATCTGAAAAAGACCTGAACAAGACGATACAAACGATAATAAAGATCGAGAGCAACCTTAAGGAGATAGAGAGATGAAAGGGATAATCTTATATAAATCAAAGTACGGTTCAACAAGGAAATATGCTGAGTGGCTTTCAGAGGCCACAGGGTTTAAAGCAGTGGAGACCGACAAGGCCGACCTGAAGGAAGTGGAAGGATGCGACACCGTGATAATCGGCGGCGGATTATATGCATCCGGAATGAACGGATTATCGTTCCTGAAAAAGAATATCGGCATGCTCAAGGGAAAGAAGGTCATCGCGTTCTGTTGCGGCGCATCACCTTACGAAGAGACATATTTCAAGTCGGTAAGAGACTACAACATGAAGGATGCTATAGCGGATATCCCGCTGTTCTACTGCAGGGGAGGGTGCGACCTTAAGAACATGTCGTTCAAGGACAGAACGCTCTGCAAGATACTGATCAAGTCATTGGCGAAAAAGGATCCCAAAGATATGGCAGTGTGGGAGAAGGCAGTGGTCGATGCAGGTGAATCCGCATACGACTGCACCGACAGGGAATATCTGAAGCCGGTACTTGAGGCGATAGGTAGCTGAAAGCAGGGAACACCGGACTCGTTATAATAATGGCACAGTAAACGATGAGAGATGCCCACGGCGCTTACATCGGCGACGTCAGCCAGAGGATTCCTATGTAGATGATGATGACCGTCATGATGGCGGAAAGGATTATGCCGATGGCGTATTTCTTCTTTACGAAAGCGATTATTGTTCCTGCGATCAAGGGAGCATAAAAGAACATGAGAAGGAGTGTGAATCCCATACTATCTTCTCCTTATCCATTTGACCAGATTTACGATGCCGACTGCAATTAGCGCGATCGTACCGAGGAGCCCTGCGATGCCCGTGATGTTTACGAGAAAGTGATCAGGTCTGCCGTATCTGACCGCAAGATCACCATAGAGGATCATCATCCCGGCGGCATATACCGGAATGAGTGCTAAGCAGCAGATCCATGTGATCAGATATCTCTTTTTCATACCATTCTCCAGATGTATTTAGTCTGATGATATCAGATATTGCGGATGTAGTAACCGCTTTGATCGTCTTGTCTCAGTTCGAGTCCGTTGCAGTAAGCTCCGAGCATCATGTCTCGGTAATAGATGCCCTCGGCTTCATGTACTTCATCGTTGGCATCGGTAACAGAGAAATGGATCTCAACATTAAAGGCCTCGCCTTTTTTAATATTTTCTCCGCATTCGAATTCCGTGATCTCGATGATGAACAGTTCGCCTCTTTTTATGACCTTGCCTGATGCATATCCGACGCCTCCGCTGAACGTGCTTTCACCGTTTATCAGGACTTCGTATCCGACATTCTTAACACCTTCAGTCATGATGTGAAGGGCGACCGAAGCTGCGGCCATCTCGTAATGAACGGCAGACGACCCCCAGCATTCAAATCCGAGCGGTTCGATGTAGGAGGGAGTGAAGATATCCCTGTTCCTGGTGTCCATCGCCCTGAAGAACTGAGGCTGCTCCATGATGCCGTTCACGTTCTTTACCATTATGTAGTTGTCGTTCGGGTCTTCGGTGAGAGTGCATATCCTCGTGTTTTTGTCGCCGTCCAGATATCCCAAACAATCCCTGACGGAAGTGGCGGGCATTGTGTCTCCTATGGTGCCGAAATACGAATAGGTCTTACCGTTTGTTTTTATCGTTATGTCTCCGGTGTCCTCATCGTATATTGATGTATAAGACTGTGCGTTGTCAGGCAGGTTGATGGATACCTTGTTCCTGTTTATCAGTGAGCACCCTGAAAGCAGCATTGTGCAGCTCAATATTATGACGACTGATCTTTTTATCTTCATCCTTTATCTCCCTCAATTATCAGACGTCTTCGAAAAGGTAATATCCTTCCGAATCGTCGTATCTTATCTCGAGACCGGTGCGGAATGAGCCGAGCATCATCTCGCGCACATATTCGCCTTTGACTTCGTGTTCGACATCATCCGTATCGATGACCTTGAAAGTGACGCTTGCAGTGAACGGTTTACCGGTATCGGCTTTTCCGTTCAGATGGAGTTCTGATATGCCGATGTTCCAGAGCTCGCCCTGTTCGAGCGCTCTCTCATATTTGTATCCTGTCATGCCATCTCCGGCGTACATGCCGTTGACCTCGAAAGCGTATTCGATGAATTTGATGTTCTCAGCGTTGACGACAAACTGTATCTCTGCTTCAGGCATCTCGTGGTGAACTCCTGAACATACCCAGTAACTGTAACCGAGAGACGATATGTACGGAGGTGTGTAAATGTCCTTGCCCTCGGTATCCTGAGCTCTGAGGAACATCCGGTCGCCCCTGATGCTGTTGACGTTTACTATCATCACATAGTTCTCGTAAGGGTCATCCGTTATGGCGAAAAAACGCCTGTTCTCTTCATGGTTTATGTAACCGATGCATTCACTGATGCTGACCGAAGACATGTCTCCGTCGAGATCGCCGAAATAAGTGTAGAGCCGGCCGTTGTATTCGACCGTCATCTCACCGGCATCATCGTCATAGTACAGCTCGTAAGATGATGCATCGGCAGGGAGGGCTAAGTCCTTGTTGTTCATATCCGGCAGGCCGCATCCCGACAGGAGCAGCACCGTGCCGAGCAGCGGTATCATGATCTTTCTAAATTCCATCCTTTGTTTCTCCGATTCCTTTTATCCCCTAATATTTGCAGCTTATCACTGTCTTCAAGTGCTCTTGATCATTACCGTTATTCCTTGTTCCGTATGTTCCGGTGCGTTCTTATTATGTGCATGCACATATACCGTTGCAAAGCCGTCAGCTTTGGTGATCGTTATGCTGGAACCGTCTTCCGAGATCTCGCCTTCGCCTCCCGTTATCCCGGTGATCTGGCGCTCGTCGTAGTTCGAAAAGTAAGCGAGATCATCTATCGAGAGCGTGTCGCCGACGTCACAGACGATGCCCTGTTTTTCTTTTATGTGTGCGCATCTGTTAGTGTAGTCCAGCGCTCCGTAAGTCATGAGGATTATCAGGCCCGAAGCAAGAGCAATGACAGTGCCTGATGCTATAATTGCGACTTTGAGTTTTCTGTTCATCACATCTGTACCTCCGCCTTCCGTGATGTCGTAATCATACACCTCAAAAATCTGTTTTGCAACAATTTTTTATCGTAATTCAATAAATATTTGTTGTTTGACTTGTAGAGTCGTGGTCCCGTTATTCTTTTTCGCTCATTATAAAAGAATATGTTTTGAGTAAGGAAAGAACACCCGTTGTGGTATATTCATTGGTAACTGAAAGATGCCGGTCTGTCATCTTATGCACTCAAATGTGCCTCTTGTTCCGGATCGGTTGAATAAAGCGAAGACCATGGATAATAATGCTCCCGAAGGAGGCAGTTGATGAAATTATTCTTACGGGAACGCCCTGATATTCAGGAGACCGAAGTCGAAGTGAGATTCCGCGAGCGCAATGCTGAAGTCGAGAATCTCATAAAGGCTATAGGGGCGTCATCGGATGCGATACCCGGAATAAAAGAGAACGGCGATGTCGAGATGTTATACATGTCGGGAATACTGTTTTTCGAGGCTGTGGACAGAGACGTTTTCGCTTATAAGACGACAGAGGTATTTAAGGTCAGAAAGACTCTTTACGAGCTCGAAGACTTTCTGAAGGATAAGTTCTTTGTCAGGATATCAAAGAGCACGATCGTGAACATCAAGGCAGTCAGATCTGTTGCTCCCGAGGATTCCAGAAGGGTAAAGCTTCTATTGAGGAACGGCGAATATCTGATCGTATCCCGCAACTATGTGAATGATTTCAAGACCGCGATAGGCATGAAGGGAGGAGACGGAAAATGACAAAATCCAAAGTCAAAAACGCGCTTCTCAAATCTTTTGTGTTTACGGCCGCTGCCTTTGTGTTGGGCATCGTTCTCTTCGCTTTGGGTTCGATCTATGACGGCAATCTGATACAGCCTTCAAGTCTGCTGCTGATGGTCCTGATGTTCGGTATCATAGAGGTGATAAACTTTTTCAGAGTGTATTTCGATGACACGAAGTGGGCGCGTTCAAAGCCTGCTGTAGTGAAAAACTTCATCTTTGTTCCGATATATTTCGCCATCGCGATGATCTTCTTACATCTGCTTTTGGGAAATCTGCATTTTAAGGAACTGATCTTATATATCGGACTGTTCCTTGTGATCTTTCTGACCGGTCAGGTTATCGTCTATTTCGTTTCCAAAAAGAAGACTGATCTTATGAACGATGCTCTTATTGAATTTCAAAAGGAGCATGGATGGGATGAGCAAGAATAACATTATCACGGTCGTAAGGGTATCGCTGGCACTCGTGCTTTGGTACGCCGTTGTATTCCTTTACAGGACTTATATCGACCCTGTGTTTGAGGGTGTCTTATCAGAATTGTTACGCAATGTATTGGCCACTATGGTTGTGCCTTATACGATAGGACTCGGAGTTTTCTTCCTCGCTTTATCGGGCATGAAGAAGACGCCTTATGTCTGCGAACCTCAGATGAGTTTGGGCTTTGGAGGGATGTTGAAGCTGTTTGTGATACAGACGGGACTGTCGTTTCCATTAATGATCGCCGTCACGGTCATCACGCGCATAACGGGACATGATGCTACGGGGATAACTCCGGACGAACTGTTCGGGAAACTCGGATTTTATATTGTCTTACTGCTGATATTTAATCCGGTATTCGAGGAGCTGCTCTTCAGAAAGTTCATTCTCGAGAGGCTGGGCGGCCTGGGCTTTAAGGGCGCCGTGATCGTCTCTGCAATCCTGTTTGCCGTTCCCCACTGCATCTCGATAGGTCCCGCTCAGATGTTCTACGCTTTTGCAATCGGACTTGTCTGGGGATTCGTAACGCTTAAGACCGGCAAACTCTGGCCCGCTGTCATACTGCACTCGCTCGCCAACGTATACGGCTCGTTCCTGCCTATGATTGCGGCAAAGACAGATCCTGCCATGAGCGCGCTCTTCGTTCTGTTCACGATGGCTGTCATGGTGCCTCTGACGGTCGTTCTTATGGTGAAGAACAGGAGAGTCATTGCAGGATAGCGAAAAGGTGAATTTTCCTTGAATTTACCCTGATGTAACAATGTTACACGCCTTCTTTTGTGTATAATCTAACGAAAAAGGAGGCGACGTCTATGCAGCAGCGCAAGGGTATATCGATCCTGGGTTACGGATGCATGAGATTTACTAAGAGCGGCGCGGGAATTGATTTCGAGAAGGCCGAGAAGGAATTCATGCGAGCTTTTGAACTCGGAGTCAACTACTATGACACCGCTTATATCTATCCGGGCAGCGAGGACGTTGTCGGACGAATCATCGAGAAAAACGGCATAAGGGACAAGATCGTCCTTGCGACGAAGCTTCCCCAGTACCTCATCAAGACGAGGGCGGGCCTCGACAAGACTTTTGAAGAGGAACTGAAACGTCTGAGGACCGACTATATCGATAACTATCTGATGCACCACATGACCGACCTTGCCCAGTGGGAGAAACTCAAGGCGATCGGCATTGAGGATTGGATCGCTGAGAAAAAGAAGAGCGGACAGATAAGGAATATAGGTTTCTCCTTCCACGGTGATACGAATACCTTCAAGAGCATACTGAACGCTTACGACTGGGATTTCTGCCTCGTCCAGTACAACTATCTGGACGAGCATACCCAGGCTGGCAGGGCAGGCATACACGCTGCTGCCGAGAAGGGACTGAAGGTCTTCATAATGGAGCCTTTGCGCGGCGGAAAACTCGTAGATCTCCTGCCCGAGAAGGCAAAGCGCGAGATCGCGAACGAACCTCACGGATGGTCTCCTGCGGAATGGGCATTCAGATGGCTCTGGGATCAGGAAGACATCACATGCGTTCTCTCGGGAATGAATTCCATCGCAATGGTCGAGGAGAACTGCCGCATAGCGTCGGAGGCTGAAGCCGGCTCGCTTACGCAAAACGAGAAGGATTTCATCGCCAGGATAAGAAACTACATAATAGAGAGCACGAAGGTGAACTGCACCGGCTGCAGATACTGCATGCCGTGTCCCAGAGGCGTCGACATCCCCGCTATCTTCTCGTGCTATAACCACATGTATTCCGAGAATAAGAACTCGGGCCGTCTGGAGTATTTCCAGACCATAGCGCTCCGCATGACTCCCGCTGACGCGTCATTGTGCGTGCAGTGCGGAAAGTGCGAGCAGCACTGCCCCCAGAGCATACCCATCAGGGAGAAACTCAAGGAGGCTGACAAGAAGCTCAGACCGTGGTGGCAGAAGGTATATCTGAAGGCTGCCAAGAGGGCGATGCTCGGCAAGAAGAAAAAGGCCGGCGGTGCGTCTTAGGTTCAGTAAAACCATTGAAAAGTGACTTCTTTTTTTACATGCTCCCGTAGTGATTGCTTTTGCTTCTGCGGGATGATAATTTAATGTCAGTTCTGAATGCGGAAGGTTCGTCCTGACGCGTAAGGCTTTAAGTAAATATTCATACTTAAAATGCTTCAGAACCTTGTTTGCTCCACGGGGGCGAAAGGAGGTCAAATGGAGACAAGAGTTGCTATCATCGGCATTATTGTCGAGAATCCCGAATCAGTTGCGCAGATCAACGACATTCTTCACGATGTGAGGGATTATGTCGTCGGCAGGATGGGTATCCCTTATCGTGAGAGGAATATCTCCATCATCAGCGTCGTTGTCGATGCACCGGAGGGCCTGATCAATTCAGTGTCAGGCAAGCTCGGAATGCTGGACGGCGTGTCTGCGAAGACGACTTATTCGAGACTCTCTTCCAATGACTGACATAAAGGTCATTTCAGAAAAGCTTTGCACAACAGGTGACATCACACGCGACGAGATAATATATCTTCTCGAAAACCGTACTCCCGGGATACAAAAAACACTTGCTGAAAAGGCTTCCGCCAGGGCAAGGGAATACTACGGAAATAAGGTTTTCGTAAGAGGGCTCATCGAGTTCACCAACTACTGCAGGAACGACTGCTACTACTGCGGGATCAGGTGCGGCAATAAGAATGCACAGCGCTACAGACTTTCAATTGACGAGATCGTCGAATGCGCTTCTTACGGCTACGGCCTGGGCTTTCGGACCATCGTTCTTCAGGGCGGCGAAGATCAATTCTTTACCGACGATAAGATGACAGAGATCATCAGGGCGATAAAGCGCGAACATCCTGACTGCGCGGTTACGCTGTCGATCGGCGAGAAGAGTTATGAGACGTATAAAGCGTTTTTCGACGCGGGTGCTGACAGATATCTGCTGAGGCACGAGACGGCAGACTTCGGTCACTACGCAAAGCTCCATCCGGCAAATCTCTCGGCTGAGAACAGGCAGAGATGTCTTTTCGATCTCAAGAAGATAGGTTTCCAGACAGGTGCGGGATTCATGGTGGGCTCGCCTTACCAGACGAATGAGAACATTGCAGACGATCTGCTGTTCCTCAAAAAACTCGATCCCGAGATGGTCGGAATAGGTCCGTTCATACCGCATAAGGATACGGTCTTCGCTGACCGGAAAGCAGGCGAACTGGATCTTGTCCTTTATCTTCTGAGCATCATCAGACTGATGCTGCCAACGGTCCTTCTGCCGGCGACGACGGCTTTGGGGACCATCGATCCGAGAGGAAGAGAACTGGGCATACTTGCCGGCGCGAATGTCGTGATGCCCAATCTGTCACCGGTCGGCGTAAGAAAGAAATACGACCTGTACGACAACAAGATATGCACGGGCGAGGAAGCCGCCGAATGCATGAACTGCCTGAAGAGCAGGATAAGCCGGATAGGCTACGAGATCGTTACCGACAGGGGCGACAACATTAAATACGTGAAAGAACATTAAACGGAAACAAAACGGGAGCACGGGTGGTGCTCGGGAAAACTAAAAAGGAAGGTAAATGAAAATGTACGATCCCAAATCACTGAAAGCAGAAGAATTCATCGATGACGGCGAGATCCTGGAGTCTCTCAAATATGCTGACGAGAACAAGAGCAACGCCGAACTCATCGATTCCATCATCGAAAAGGCAAAGGAAAGAAAGGGCCTCTCGCACCGCGACGCATCAGTCCTGCTCGCATGCGACATCCCCGAAAAGAACGAGGAGATCTATGCATTGGCAGAGCAGATCAAGAAGGATTTCTACGGCAACAGGATCGTTCTTTTCGCACCCCTTTATCTGTCCAACTACTGCATCAACGGATGCATCTACTGCCCTTATCACGGCAAGAACAAGACTATACCGAGAGTTAAGCTCACCCAGGATCAGATCAGGGACGAGGTCATCGCTCTTCAGGACATGGGCCACAAGAGGCTTGCGATCGAAGCAGGCGAGGACCCTGTAAACAACCCGATCGAATACATCCTCGAGAGCATCAAGACGATCTATTCGATCAAGCACAAGAACGGCGCGATCAGACGTGTAAACGTCAACATTGCAGCTACAACAGTTGAGAACTACAGAAAGCTCCACGAGGCAGGAATCGGAACTTACATCCTTTTCCAGGAGACATATCACAAGGCATCTTATGAAGTGCTCCATCCGACAGGCCCCAAGCACGATTATGCTTATCATACTGAGGCTATGGACAGAGCCATGGAAGGCGGCATCGATGACGTCGGACTGGGCGTTCTTTTCGGACTTGATAAGTACCGCTATGAGTTCGCCGGACTCCTCATGCATGCTGAGCACCTTGAGGCAGTTCACGGCGTAGGTCCGCACACGATCTCCGTTCCGAGACTCTGCCCTGCGGACGACATTGACGTTAATGATTTCACGAACGCTATAGACGATGACATCTTTGCAAAGATCGTCGCATGCATCAGGATCGCTGTTCCTTATACCGGCATGATCGTTTCCACACGTGAATCTCAGAAGTCCAGAGAGCGCGTTCTGCATCTCGGCATCTCTCAGATCTCCGGCGGTTCGAGAACATCAGTCGGAGGTTATACTCACGAGGAGAGAGTTGACGAGACAGCGCAGTTCGACGTATCCGACACACGTTCCCTTGATGAGGTCATGAAGTGGCTCATCGACATGGATTACGTTCCTTCTTTCTGCACGGCATGTTACCGTGAAGGCAGAACGGGCGACAGGTTCATGGCGCTCTGCAAGGCAAAGCAGATACAGAACTGCTGCCTGCCTAACGCGCTCATGACGCTTAAGGAATATCTTGTTGACTACGCATCTCCCGAGACGCGCGCAGCAGGTGAGATCCTGATCGAAAAGAACATCCCCGATGTTACGAATGAGAAGGCGCGCGCAGTCTTAAGAGACAGACTGGTCGCTATCGAGAACGGGGAAAGAGACTTCAGATTCTGATATTGAGAGGTACTTTATGGAACGCACGCACATCGCCTTTTTCGGACGCCGCAACGCAGGCAAATCAAGCCTTGTGAACAGATTCACTTCGCAGGAACTGTCCATCGTTTCAGATGTGGCAGGAACTACGACCGACCCCGTCCGGAAGACGATGGAGCTGCTTCCATTGGGACCTGTCATAATAATCGACACTCCGGGCATAGACGATGAAGGCAAGCTCGGAAACCAGAGGATCGAGAGGAGCATAAGAGTCATCGACGAGACCGATATCGCGATCCTTGTGATCGACGGAAGCATCGGTATGGGCGACGACGAAAAGCAGTTGATCGATGCTTTCGAAAAGCGGAAGATACCTTATCTGGTGGTAGTAAACAAAAGTGATCTCGACCTGGTCGCCGATCCCGGCACAGACTCTGATAAGACCATGTTCGTGAGCGCTCTGAAAGGTGAGGGAATAGAAGAACTCAAAGAGCGCGTTGCGGTCATAATAAAGCAGCGCAAGGTGCGTCCGCTCGTATCCGATCTCGTCGAAGAAGGCGACATCGTTGTACTCGTTGTTCCCATCGACAAGTCCGCTCCGAAGGACCGTCTCATCCTTCCGCAGCAGATGGTGATCCGCGATCTTTTGGGCGCGGGAGCGATACCTGTTGTGGTAAAGGATACGGAGCTTTCGATCGCGCTCGAAAAGGTCGGCGACGTTAAGCTCGTCATCACCGACAGCCAGGCTTTCGCGAAGGTCTCTAAGATCGTTCCTGAGAACATAACGCTTACATCGTTCTCGATAATCATGGCTCGTTTCAAAGGCATACTCGACCAGTCCGTCGAAGGCGCAGATCAGCTCGACAAATTGAATGACGGGGCGAAGATCCTGATAAGCGAAGGATGCACGCATCACCGTCAATGCGAAGACATCGGCACTGTAAAGCTTCCCGGATGGATCAGGGAATACACTGGTAAGAATTTTGAGTTCTCGTTCACATCGGGACTCGAGTTCCCGAATGATATCTCCGGGTACGATCTCATAATTCACTGCGGCGCCTGCATGCTCGGCGAGACCGAAGTCGCTAGCCGTTACCGCAAGGCAAAAGAGCAGGGCATCCCCATGACAAATTACGGTATCGCCATCGGAAAGATGAAGGGGATACTGGAAAGGGTCATTGAGTTTACAAAGGTCTGATCTGCTAAGGCCTGATTTTCGAAAACTTGATTCTCGAAGGTCTGATCAGTCTTTGTTAAGTGACTTCATGGGCCCGCCCCAGGGACCCAGGTCTTCGCCTTTGTAACCGAAATAGTGCTTGCATGTCGTTCTTACTGGAGCGATCTTAAAAAGCTTGTCGGCTGCAGTAACATCTTCTGCCGCGAGCTCCTCATCCTGCAGGACGTTGCGCATCTTGCAGAGCATTACGACACCGTCATGCTGCGGGAAAAAGTCCTTTACTTCGAGTTCGAAATTCACGGGTGAATTCTCAAGGACGGGGACGTCAAGAACCCTTCCTCTTCCGATATCAAGACCAAGTTTCATCTTGTCCGCGTTTTTGCCGTTGGTGCATCCGAGATAATCTGCCAGGGGCAAAAGCTCTTCCGTAACGAGATTTGCGGAGAAGATCTTTTCTCTTTCAATATTCTCCCTGGTGCGCTTGTTTCCGCCTATCGCGCACATCACTCCCATCTCATTGTCCCAGTAGTAGCTGAACCAGCAGAACAGACCGAGATCCGGCGTGCCGTCCTCATTGTTCGTACCGTATAAGAAGAGTGTCTGAGGGCAATAGTCGTTATATGGTTTAAGGCTTATCTTAGTCATGTGAGTTCCCCTTTTAATTGATGCGGATATTATAGCATGCGGACGTTGTCCTTTTCGAAATGACGGCCGGCAATCCATACATCGTTGTTGATTTTTGCGGTTTACATACCGGACATGTTGTGATAGTTTACATGCGATTGATCAATACTTGTTTTATGGGGTGAACAGAATGAAAAGATCATTGCTGACCAAGTGCGCGTGTGCAGCGCTGTGCGTATCTTTAGCCTTAATATCAGCGTCCTGCAAGGCAGCTGAAAATGACGGCGGAGATCTTGCAAGAGTCACCGCAGAAGATACGAAAAAAGCCGATGGCGGTGAGACATCTGCCACTGACGATGAGAGTTTGGAAACGGCCGAAGATCCTGCAACCGAAGAAACTACGACAGAGAGTACGGAAGCAACGACAACTGCAGCTAAGGAAAACCCTTACGAGCGTTTTATCGAAGACTATAAGAAAGCTATATCCGAACAGACGGATGTCTGGTACTACGGACCCGACTATACAGGTGATACGGTCATTCCTCCTGAAGGAACACAGGGCCTTCTTACAAATGAACTGATGAACGGTTTCTCATACATCCTTCACGACATCGACAATGACGGCACCGATGAACTCATAATCGGCGAACAGTATGTCGACGGCGAGAACTACACGCACATTACGGTTTACGGTGTTGTCACCATGGAAGGCTCTGAATACAAGATAGTCGCAGCCGGCTGGTCCAGGAGCCACCTCGAATACTGCGGCGGCGGAATGTTCGTCAATTCAGGTTCTGGCGGAGCTTCTCTGCATATCGATGACGTCTACAGATATAACAGTGAGACGAAGAAACTCGACGTCGTTTACGAACTCATCACGGAATACGAAGGCACAGATGACGAGGGCCTGCCCATACCGAATTACTCGCTTTTCGAAGGTGACAGCTGGCACTATGACGGCAAAGCTTATGAGAGCTCTGACGCGTCCTGCCACGGCCAGGAAGCATGGGACAAGTACTATTCGGTATGCGGTCCTTTGAATGAGAATCTGTCCCCTGATCTGATCGATCTGGACTGGACTCATGTTCCAATCGTAAGGTGAACGGAACTTTCCAGCACGTATGTTATAATGACGCTTGAATTGGAAGGTAACAGTTATGAATAAGAAGCAAACTATAATCATTTTATCGGTTGTGATCGCGGCGCTCCTCGTTGTCGTCGGAGTGCTCCTCGGCGTTAAGTCATGCAACAAGGATCAGGCGGTTCCGATCGAGACATCTGCTACGACTGCCACGACCGCATCTTCAGAAACCAGTGCGGCAGACACGTCTGCAACTTCTGACGAGACACTTGCTCCGACAGATGCAGGCGAGGAGATCATCATGCCCGAGCTCGATGTCGATAAAGGCGAGAACACAGATTCAACGAATTCAGGATCCGGTTCTGGTTCCGGCTCAGGCTCAGGTTCCGGCTCAGGCTCAGGTTCCGGCTCAAACGAGACCCAGGGCACGAGCGGTACTTCAGCTACTGAGGGCACCACTGCTACTGAAGCGACACAGTCTTCAGAGTCGACCGAATCCTCTGCGACGATTTCCATTGATGACGACGGCGGAATCGAACTTCCTTTCATTCCCGCAGACGAGATCTGATATTAAGTTCAAATTTGAAACAACAGCGGCGGCCATTTGACCGTCGTTTGTTTTTTGGTGCACGATATCAGCTGACTTTGCCCCGAATTATCCCATGGAGACATTTTTCGGGACTTTGGGATAAATTCTGAGCTCGAAATTATCCCAAGATGAGGATTTCTCGCAGTTTGGGATAAAATACGGACCGGAAATTATCCCAAGTGAAGCATATTTGAACTTTTGGGATAATTTCACCTCTGAAAATTATCCCACGGAGGCAATAATTTACGGTTTGGGATAAAATCGCCATTGCAAGGTATTGGTTTTCGGGAAAACGTCTTCAAAAACGATATCAGCTGACTTTACAAGGTATCGTTTTCTAGAAAAAGTCTTCAAAAACGATATCAGCTGACTTT
>CAMVGO010000017.1 GCA_947167045.1 uncultured Clostridia bacterium | reverse complement strand
CTTCGTATGCCTTGTTGAAGTTGTCGATACCTTCCGTGAAGAGACCGAAAGTAACGGCGCAGAATACTTTTCTTGCTCCGCGTTCTTTCATCTCGCGGGCGATGTCGATCATGGAATCGCCGGAGGAGATCATGTCGTCAACGATGAGGATGTCCATGCCTTCAACGGATTCACCGAGGAATTCGTGAGCTACGATGGGGTTCTTGCCGTCTACGACTCTTGTGTAATCTCTTCTCTTATAGAATGTTCCGAGAGGAACACCGAGGATGGAGGCGTAGTACATAGCTCTGCCGATACCGCCTTCATCAGGTGATATGATCATGAATTTGCCGTTGGAGAAACAGAGGTCGGGAACCTGACGGTACATCTCCTTGATGATCTGATATGTGGTGGGAAGGCTCTCGAAGCCTGCAAGAGGGATCGCATTTGCGACTCTCTCGTCGTGTGCGTCGAAAGTGATGATGTTTGCAACGCCGAGATCATATAATTCCTCAAGTGCGAATGCGCAGTCTAATGACTCTCTGGCATTTCTCTTATGCTGACGGCTCTCATAAAGGAAAGGCATGATTACGTTGATCCTTCTTGATTTGCCGGAGCAGGCGAGGATGACACGCTTGAGGTCCTGATAGTGGTCGTCAGGGCTCATTCTGTTGTCCTGACCGAACATCTTGTATGTGCAGGAGCAGTTCATGACGTCGCTGATGAGGTACAGGTCATGACCTCTGACCGTATTCTTGACTACCGCTTTGCCTTCGCCTGATGAGAACCTTGCGTTCTCAACGGGGATCGTATAATCCTCTCTGAAGAAGCCCGGATAGGTATTAACGATCTGTTCCTGCTGATACTCGGAACGTCTCTTGTTGAGGTAGAAGTTTACCTTTTCGGTGAAATCCTCACTTCCCCTGAGAGCGATGAGACCGATGGGTCCTACGGGCGCCATGGGGTTGTCGCCGTATTGGTCGTAGCGGGAATAAGCTCTTTCGTCAGATGCTGATGTCATAATTGCAGCCTGCCTTTCATGCCTTTTTTGATTTCTTATTCTTCAAATTCATCTATGATCTCTCCGATCCTTATCTGACTCTTGAGATCTCTTAATCTCGAAGTCGAATTAATAAGGTCGTAGATAGATTCATCAAGGTTTAAAGAGTCTATGATCTTTGCGACGTAGGGTACCATGTCAGCGGCCAGGTACCATTCGCGCGATCTGAGTTCCTCAGGGGCATAGATAAGATTTGTGGTGCAGATGCACTTGAAGATGCCCCTCTCGTATGCTTTGTCCAGTTTTTCGAGCCCGTCGGTGAAAAGACCGAAGGGAACGAGACAGTAAACATCCTTTGCGCCGTGGTCTTCCTTGAGAAGATAAGCCGTATCGATGACCGTAGAACCTGAATTGATCATGTCGTCGATGAGAAGGATGTCTTTGCCTTCAACGCTGTCGCCCAAGTAGTGATAGGATCTTCCGCCGTTGCCCGGCATCGTTGACTTATATCGGTAGCAGAAGCCCAGAGGGAGACTAAGGTTCGTGCTGTAGAAATTGGCGCGTGAGACTCCGTTGATGTCAGGGCTTATTACGAGCGTGCTCTCCGCATCGAGCTTTATCGAGCCGAAACGGTTGAGCAGGGTGGATGTCATCTTGAACTGGCAGCGCGGCATCTCAATGGACATGAGCGGTACCGCATTCGCGATCCTCTCGTCGTGCGGATCGAAAACGATGAGATTGGCTACTCCCAGTGAATAGAGTTTTTTGAGCATGTCGGCGCAGTCGTAGGATTCACGGTGTGAATCGAGCTTTTCGCGGCGGCCTTCATAGACAAAGGGCATAATGACGTTGATCCTCTTGGCCTTACCCTTAATTGTCGAAATGATCCTCAAAAGGTCTCTGTACTGATCATCGGGGGAGATGACGTGCCTGCCTACGATGAGGTCATATTCGATATTGCGCGAAAGAACGTCCGTGATGATGAAGATATCGTGTCCTCTGACACTCTCACCCAGCGAGAACTTGCCTTCTCCTGTCTGGAATCTGGTAAGGGAAGTGTCGATAAGATAATCTTCGCGTGCGTAGCCGGGATTTTCCTCGAATTTATTGTCAGGGCTTGCAGCGCGTATCTTTCTTTTGGACGAAAGGACGTCGGAAACCCTTTTTACGAAATCTCTGTTGGATGTATGTGCAATGATGCCGATCGGACCGAAAGGTGCCAGATTACCGTCCTGATAGCCCGCATTGACATATAAGTCGCTCATGGCTGCACTGATCCCCCATAAAAGAACTAATTAAATAATATCGGAGTAGCAAAACAAATCAAAGCGCTATCGTCATAAAATTTGCACGAAAAGTTGGTGAATTGTTGTTGATTATTTGAATAGCTCATCAGAGATTGCCTGCTTGAGATCAGGTATTCCTGATTTTTGCGGGTTTGTCTCATTGTTCGAGATCGCGAAAACCCTTGCATCTTCAGCAAAATCAAGACAGTTTGACATCATCTGCAGTTGTTTTCTGACCTGCTGGGCCGACATCTTGTCGCACTTGGTAAACACCAGAAAATAGGGAAGTCCGGTGCTGTTCAGGAAATTAAGCATGCCGATGTCGTCGTTTGACGGCTCATGTCTTATGTCGATAAGGAGAAGGACCAGATCGATGCCTTTTCTGACCTTGAAATAATTGTCGCAAAGCTCCGAAAACCCTGCAGATTTCTGCTTTGAGGCCTTTGAGAAACCGTATCCCGGAAGATCTGCTAATATTGCCTGTGAATCCATGTCAAAGTATATGATCTGCTGCGTTTTGCCAGGCGTCTGCGATACTCTGGCAAGTTTCTTCGATCCGCCAAGCGCATTTACGAGGGAAGACTTGCCGACATTGGATCTTCCGGCCAAAACGACCTCGGGAAGTTTCTCGTCAGGAAGGTCCCTGACGGATGCGCAGGTCTTTAGATATCTGATCTTTCCGTAATTTATCGCCATGTAGATAACTCTGTCCAAACTGTTCAACTTGTCGATTTTGTCGGGTTTTGTCGGTTTTTCGGCCAAAATTGAGACTGAAACCGACAAACGGCCGCACTAGAATTTTAACATGAAGAACTACTATGGCAAAACATATGAAAATAAAGGGCTTTTGGCGCTGCCCGAACGTATCTTTAAGCGTCTGAGGATGCTGCCTTGCGGGCTTGATCAGATGTCTTATGCTTTCGCGAAGCGTCCGTGCCTTCTTCCTGCTGTTGTTTTGGCCGCTGACTGCCTTATCAGTTACCGTTCAGGATCCATGATACCGCCCGTTTTTCTGAGTGTTTTTATAGTAGTTTTTTATGCGGTGTTTTGCTGTTCTAACAGTAAGGAAAAGACCTTCAGGAAACAAGCGTTTCAGCATCGGTTAGGATACGCTAACAGGTTTGCGGTGATGTCCTGCGGTCTGATCCTGGCCGTTGTTGTGACACTGCTCGGATATAAGATCGTTTCAAGACTCAATGCATCCTGTTATCTGTCCGAAAACGGCGGATATCCGTGCGTGATAACGTCTGTTACATATAAACTTTCGGGTGATACGGACATTACCGCGTGCTTTGATGGCGGAGCTCTTGCAAAGATCAGGTACCGGGGTGATCTGTCTGATCTTGAAAGCCTTTATCCCGGTGACTGCCTGACACTTTTCGGAACCCTTAAAGAGCCAGAAAAAGCAGGCAATCCCGGCGAATTCGATTACAGGGAATATCTGAGGTCTGAAGGCATCCTGTACATCTTTTCCTGCGACCGTTTTGTGAAAACCGGGAATGCATTTGTTTTATACAGAATTGCGGGTTATCTTCAGCAGTTTTTCTTTGAATTCAGAAGGGAAGCAGTCAGTGCTGTCTCAGATACTTTTGATGACTCTTTTAAAGCATTGACTGCAGCCGTGTGCACTGGTGACAGATCACTTCTGGAAGAAAGTGTTCAAAGGGATTTCAAGATGTCCTGCTGTTCGCATCTTCTGGCTGTCTCGGGTACTCATTTTGCGGGTTTTCTGGCTTGCCTTCCTTCTGTGCTCGATCTGTTGGGCATCAAACGCAGAAAAGCGATGGTTGCCTATGTCCTGTTCTGCGTGACCGTGGGTTGTCTTACGGGGTGGGGCAGTTCTGTTACGCGCGCCGCTGTAATGAGCATCTGCGCTTTTGCTGCGCGTGACTGGCTGTCAGCTTTAAGCCTGGCTTCTGTCGTAATGGTCACTGCCGACCCTTTCTGTCCAATGTCTTCCGCTTTTCAGATGAGTTTCTGCGCCGTTCTGGCCATAAAGACCTGCAGCGGAAAGATCACGGAACTTCTTATGCGCTTTCAGCTGGGAGAGAAGATATCGTCTGTTTTGAGTGTCACCGTATCTGCATCCCTCGGAATGATGCCTTTCTGGTCGGATATCTCTATGAGACCCGATTTGGAACACCTTCTGATCCAGATCGGCGGCTCTTTTGCGGCCGGAGCCTGCTGCACATTCTTTATCCCGTGCGTTTTGCTGTGCATACTGCTTCCTTTCTGGTCAGGATATCTGTCTTCTCCGCTTCTTTTATGCCTGAAATGCCTGAAAAAATTGGTCAGCGCGGGAAGCGTCATGAGCGGAAACGGCGGTGCGCCGGTTCATCTTAGCAACATGCTCCTGTTTATGGCCGGGATTACCGTTTTTCTGCTTTTTATGCCGCCCTGTCTTATCAGAAGGCTGTTTCTGAAGATTTCTGCTGCTGTCCTAGCGTGCCTGGTCGGCTTTGAAGCTGTTTCAGTCGTTAATAAACCCTTGTGCACCGTTGTGTTTGCGGATGTCGGACAGGGTGACTGCTGTCTGATAATGACTCCTGAACTGAACTGTCTCATAGACGGAGGCACTTTTGAAGAAGGCGGCAGGACAGTCCGTAATCTGCTCGACTATTACGGTATCGGCAAGGCGGATGTCTGCATAATGAGCCATTGGGACACCGATCACGCAGGAGGGCTTGCCGCATTATGCTCTCAGGGCAGGACAGGACTGATCCTCTCGTCATATGTTCCTTGTGCCGGTGAAAACGATAAGGACGTGAATGAGTTCTTCAGATCTGCTGAGATCAGTCCGGTAAAAGAAGCTTATCTTTCATGTCTGGCTGAAATAACGGCCGGAGAACGAATCAGACTGTCTGATTCGGTTTATATCGATGTTCTGTATCCTGATTCCGGTACCGGAGGGGGAAATGAGGAAAGCCTTGTCGTAATGCTTGATATAGAAGGGAAGGAGGAGACAAAGATCCTGTTTACAGGCGATATAGGAACAAGTACTGAATCTCTTCTCATCGGTTCGGATGCCGATATAGACTGCGACATACTTAAGGTTGCGCATCACGGATCCAAATATTCGACTTCCTGTGAGTTTATCGAAGCCTGTTCGCCTGCGGTTGCCGTCATATCTGTCGGTGAGCATAACTTCTACGGGCATCCCGCGCCTGAAACGCTCGAACGGCTGGAAACATACGGGTGTGAGGTGTTCAGGACAGACAGGGAGGGGGCGGTAGTGTTGGTGTATTGATAAACGAGGACTTGATTCTGCATTGTTTATCAGCAGTTACGACAGTTTAATTCGAATATAATCGCCATTCGCATTGAAATAAGTGAAGTGGCGGTAAGGAATGATTTCCATGAAACAGCAGAGACCGTCAATTGTATTGATTTAAGTGGTTTGGCGGTATTTGCAATGAGCATGTGTTTGGATGTGACCGTCAGATTTCTTATATCGACCATAATGGCGGTCAATTCAAGAAAAATAGAAACTTGTATTAGCAGTAAACAGCAATTGACATATAAAAGGAGGACCAAAGATGGAAAGCATAAGAGATTTGCTTCAAATGCGAAAAAACGAACTCGATAAAAATAAATTGATTGTAGCTAAGCGTCTGGAAAAACTGAAGTACAAAGGAACGCCAAAGTACCATATCTGCGTTGATTCGAATAAAGGACAATGCTATCTGAAAAAAGACATTTTCAGTGCAAATGGTAAATATGCAAGAGGAAGCGAACTCAGAATTGTTGAGCAGGTTGCAAATTACGAATAACTTAACAAAATGGTCAAACTGATAGATAAGGAAATCGAGAATATCGAAAGAATATCAAAAACGCTAGGCAAGACTTCAGCCGAAGACTATTATGGGACGCTCTGCAAAGGCCGACAGAATCTGATCATACCGATTAGGCAGACGGATGAACAATATGTTGAAGAATGGCTGTCAGAACCGTACGAAGGCGGTAGTTTCGGTGTTGGTGATGCTGAATACTATACGGAAAAGAACGAACGTGTCAGATCAAAGTCAGAGATACTGATCGCCAATGCTCTGAAAAAGCACGGTGTTCCATATAAATACGAGTGTCCGCTTTATTTGGAGGGTCTGGGTCTCATACATCCGGATTTTACCGCGCTAAACGTTAGACGAAGGAAAGTTCTGTATTGGGAGCATCTGGGCAAGATGGATGATGAGGATTATGCAAATAAAAATGTAAACAGAATAAACATTTACGAGAAAAACGGGTTGTTCAAGGGAGAAAAGCTCATATTGACATGGGAGACCAGCAAGACGCCTCTGGATATGCTTCTCCTGGACAGTGTTATAAAGCATTATCTGCTTGAATAATTGTCGTGTACAGGCATTTGCAGGCAGCCTCAAATGAGCATATAAAAACAGCCGAAAACACGGGATCAGTCGGGCTTGTGTCGGTCTTTGCCTTATTTTGTCCCATAAAGTGCGATAGAAAAGGAGCCAAGTTTGTTATAATCGAAAAATGATATGGGATCTTAGGAAAGGAATCAACAGATGCTGAAGAATGGAGATATATGCTGAATAAACGTTTAAGAAAGATAAAGATGGCTGCTGCCGTGCTTCTTGCGGCTGCCATGATGATCACCCCGCTTGCAGGGTGCGGTGCGGATGTGCATCCGCGCGATACTGAAGGCATGAGAGACGGCGATGACATACAGCCGAGCCCCACGCCGACAGATACGCCTACGCCCACACCGAGCAATACTCCGACACCCACGCCTTCGCCGACACCGGCTATACCGCACATGGAACAGCCGGAAGAGGATACAAAGGCCCCGATGTTCCTCAATCTGCCGGAGAGCGCAAGTGTTGAGCTGGGTTCAGAGTTTGACATCAACAGACATATAGGTTTTATAGATAATTGCGACAGCGATGTCGAAGTAAGGATTGACGGCGAGGTCGACACATCCCAGGAGGGCAGATATCCCATTACGGTAACGTTGGTCGACGATGCGGGTAATACAAAGTCCGGCGAGATGACCATCAGGGTCTATGTACCGAGCTCTTCGGGCGGCGGTGGCGGCGGCGGCGGCTCCGACGAGCATACGACTCTGGCGTTCAGCGATTTCATGGCCAGGTATCCTGACAGTGACATAGCATACGGTATTGATGTTTCCAGATATCAGGGTGACATCGATTTCAACAAGGTAAAGGCGGCAGGCTGCGAATTCGTCATGCTCAGAGCCATGATCTACAACAACGGCGAGCTGGGCGAAGACCGCAAGTTTGAGGAGTATTACCGTGACGCCAAGGCTGCGGGCCTCAAGATAGGCGTTTACTATTATTCGACCGACAGCACCATTGAGATGCTCAGGGAGCACACCGCAGAGCTCTTGAACGTTCTTGCGGACAAGGAACTCGATCTTCCCGTCGCATTCGACTGGGAGAGCTGGTCACATTTCCAGAAGTATAAGATGAGCATTGTCGATATCAATAACCTGTTCTATGAATTTGCAGGTTTGATGGAAGCCAACGGTTACGGCACGATCCTTTATGCGAGCAAGTATTATCTTGAGATCATCTGGGAGCCTGCCGGTTATGATGTCTGGCTTGCACATTATGTAAAACAGACAACATATGAGGGTGATTACACCATGTGGCAGACCGGATCCATTGGCAGGATCGACGGCTGTTCGGAAGACGTTGATACGGATATTCTCTTTAAGAGCAGATATCCTGAAGTGTTCGGAGGTCAGTAACAGATGGCAAAGCCGAAGGCTCTTCCTCAGGGCGTTTTGAATTCCAAGCAGATGCTGAACAAGATCAACAAAGAATCCGATTCTTTGGGTCTTGTGCTTTTGTATGGCACAGAGACATACATGATCGACGGAGCGGTAAACATGCTCAAGAAGGTATGCCTGGGTCCCGGAGCCGAAGATATGGATTTTGCCTCAATCGACACGAGGACGGGCGAGAAGTTCGACATGGGCAAGCTCGAGGAACTGATCTCCATGCCCCCGTGGATGTCGCCGAAAAGGCTTATAGTTGTCAGACAGTCCGGACTTCCCGGAAGGGAACTGTCAGATAAGGAACTGAATGTGCTGAAAAACATCCCGTCGTCTACCGTGGTCGTCTTCTTTGAGGAAAACGTAGACAGCCGCAAGAAAGCTTTTAAGGCTTTCGTGCAGTACGGCACGGTTGCTTCCATGGCCGGTTTTGAAGAGGATGAACTCCTGAACTGGATCGGCAACAGATTCGGCAAGGAAGGCCTGAAGGTTAACTATGATGCCGCCACTTCAATGGCTTCAAGGTGTTCGGGCAACATGATGGAGCTCGTAAATGAGGTCAATAAGGTAGCTCTTTACTGTCAGAGCAAGAATTATACCGTGGTAACTCCCGAGATCGTCGAACTGTGCTGTCCGGCGGACCTGAGCGGAAGGATCTTCGATATCATGGATTCCTGCGGAAGCGGAAATGCGGCTTCCGCGCTTGGGACTCTTGATAAACTGATAATCAATAAAGAGCCTATGGTAATGATAAGGGCGTCCATCATGAGCCACATAAAGGCCCTGATAATGGCCAAGGAAGCCGGGAATCCGAATGTTCTGATAAAAAGGACCGGCATGAAGGAGTTCAGGGCAAAGAAGATCTGCCAGCAGGCCAATAATTTCAGCATGAATTCGCTCATAAAGCTCTATCTGACTGCGGCAGACCTGGACAGCGACTTCAGGCACGGCCTTATCGATGAGAGATATTCCCTGGAGATAGTCCTTGTAAAGGCAGCTGCAAAGACCGACGGTAATCCAGGCTCGTTTTCATGAGGTTTTTCCCCATTTTTTGATTTGACGTTAAAGGGTTAATGCCTTAAAATCTTCTAGTATTATTTATATGAGGGAGATCTTATGGCTAAGATTCAGATGAAGACCCCGCTTGTTGAGATGGACGGGGATGAGATGACAAGGATTATCTGGAAACAGATAAAGGAGATCATTATCGAGCCCAATGTTGACCTGAAGACCGAATATTTCGATCTCGGATTAAAGCACAGGGACGAGACGGCAGACCAGGTAACCATCGATGCCGCCAACAGGACAAACGAGCTCGGCGTTGCGGTAAAGTGCGCAACGATCACGCCCAATGCCCAGAGAATGACAGAGTATAATCTCCACACTATGTGGAAGAGCCCTAACGGCACGATCAGGGCCATCCTCGACGGAACGGTCTTCAGGGCACCGATCCTTGTAAAGGGAATAAGACCTTTCGTATCATGCTGGGACAAGCCTATCACGATCGCAAGACACGCATACGGCGACGTCTACAGAGACACAGAGTTCCTTGTAGACGGACCTTGCAGAGCTGATCTTGTTCTCACTTATCCCGACGGAAGACAGGAGAGCCAGACGATCTTTGAATATAAGGATGCAGGTGTTGTCCAGGGTCTGTACAACACTGACAAGTCCATTTCCGCATTTGCGACTTCCTGCTTCGAGTATGCATTGGATACAAAGCAGGATCTCTGGTTCGCAACAAAGGATACCATCTCCAAGAAGTACGACGGACGATTCAAGGAGATCTTCCAGAATATCTATGACACACAGTACAAGGAAAAGTTCGAAGCAGCCGGCATCACATATTTCTATACGCTCATCGATGATGCTGTCGCAAGAGTCATGCGCTCTTCCGGCGGATTTGTCTGGGCGCTCAAGAACTATGACGGCGATGTCATGAGTGATATGCTCGCTTCCGCGTGCGGTTCACTTGCCATGATGACATCCGTTCTCGTTTCACCCAAGGGCGTTTACGAGTATGAGGCAGCTCACGGTACTGTTACAAGACACTACTACAGACACCTCAAGGGTGAGCAGACATCTACTAACCCTATGGCTACACTTTTCGCCTGGTCCGGTGCGCTCAGAAAGAGAGCTCAGCTCGACGGTCTTAAGGATCTTGAGGATTTCGCAGACAGGATCGAGAAGGCTTCCATCGAGACCATTGAGGAAGGCACGATCACCGGAGATCTCAATAATCTCCTTGACAACGACAACAAGAAGACGGTTACTACCGAGGAGTTCCTCAGGGCAGTAGCTGCCAAGCTTTAATAAAGAACATTTCGGAGGATTATGAAAATGAGTTATTACAAGACCTGGATGGACAGATCCGAGGATGCATCCAACAGACAGGAATATGTTGAATATATCAACCGTTATTATGCACTCGAGAAGGCAGCTTACGAGAAGATCCTGGGAGCTTATCCCGACAATGAGGAATATCTCAGCGGCAAGGCTTCCGAGATGGCTAAGAAACTGGACTTCCCCAAGGATGCAATGGATGTATTCGTAGGATTCATCGACGGTATCAAGTCCAGCCTTGTTAACGGTGATGACATCGACCTCGAAGCTATCGATGACGATTATGAGATCAAGCTCGTGATCGATTACGAGAAGCTCTACTACAACATGCGTGATGCAAAGGCTGACTGGCTCTATAACATCACCTCATGGAAGTCTATCCTTACTGACGAGAAGAGACAGGAGATCACGAAGGAATACCGCGATGCAAACATCGCACATTCCGACAAGATCGGACGGAACGATCCGTGCCCGTGCGGATCCGGCAAGAAATACAAGAACTGCTGCGGCAAAAAGGGTTGATAATAAGCCCCGTACTAACGCATCAGGAGAATACTCTTGAAAAAACTGTTTAAGAATAAATGGTTCATAGCACTTCTCGTTATCCTCGTGCTGACGGCTTTTGCCGTGCTGAGCCTGGTTCCGGGGAGCCCTGTTAAAAAGTTGCTCCAGCCGGTCCAGCTTGTGACGAGTCCTGCCCAGTCCATTGTAAAGTCGGCAGGTGACACGTTGTCCGATTTCTGGTCAGCCATCACCGACGGTATCGCCATAAGAGAAGAGAATAAGGCCCTTAAGGAGCAGATCGCCGATCTGAGATACCATCTTACGCAGAATGAGGAAGCAGCACTCAGATATGAGGAGCTCAAGGATGCTCTCCATATCAAGGATATGTTCAGTAATTACGATATCTACGGTGCTTCTATCCTTTCGAGAGAATCAGACGAGTGGTTTTCCACTATAAGGCTCAATGTCGGATCTTCCGACGGAATCGTGCTCGAAGAGGGCAATTCCTATCCGGTGCTCGATGTTCAGATGAACCTCGTCGGACGAGTTATAGAGACATCCGATACTGAATCAAGAGTATTGCCGCTCTTCCATGAGGGTTTTGCGGTTGCCGGAAAGGTAAATGCGGTCAACGGCGCGACATTCATGGTCGTTGGCGATGCCGAGCTCAAGAGACAGAAGCTCTGTCTTGCAAAGGACATCGACAGGGACGTCGTTCTGGAACCAGGAATGCAGATAGTAACATCCGGTGACGGCGGACTTTTCCCCGAAGGTATACCGATCGGTGTCATCGAGACGGTCGATTATTCCAACCCGCTCGAAGTAACGGCCACGATAAGGCCTTATTCACAGATTGGAAAGCTCGAGGACGTGTTTATCATGATCCCTTATGTAGAGGAAGAACCTGAAGCATCTCAGAATGCTGCTCCTGCGGGGAACTGACCTATGAGCTTAGTGCATGCGAATACAAAGGCGAGGATCAGGAAGATAGTCGTTTATGCGGTCTATATCATCCTTTTGTCCTCATTACAGGTCTCATTTCCTGATAAGCTCGGATTTGCGGGGCAGACTGCGGATCTGATGTTCGTATTCGTTATCCTTTCGGGTTATTTCAACGGCTTCTGGGACGGAGCCGTCGTTGGTTTTGTTGCAGGGCTCGTAAGAGATGTTTTCTCGCCTCCGGCCATCGTCGGTCTTGACGGTGAGGTCAGGGTCACCGCATTTATCGGTGCTCTGTCTTTGTTTGCCGCAGGGATAGCTGGCTCCGCGTTTTTCACGAAAAGAATGCACAGGAATGTGCCTTTCTCGATAGTTGCCGTGCTCTTTGTCACAACATGTTACAAGGTTCTGGGATTCCTCCTTATTCTCGGATGGAGTTCGCTGACCGATGCAAAGGGCGGGCTTTATTCGCCTTTGACGGCGCTCATTTATTCGTTGCTTCCGCAGCTGCTCCTTAACGCGATAGCGGCCATACCGCTGATCCTGTTATTGAGGTTCCTGGGACCTGTTTCATTCAGGGGCGGATCACATAGGGATGAAATAGTAGAAAAGCAGGGTGAAGGCTCATGGCTCGAAATCTGACAGACGATTACGGCGCTTTTGATAATAATGCCGAGAGAGGAAACAGGAACGACGCAGGTTCTCTGTTTAAGCGCGTCTTCGTTTTTCTCACGAACAGATATCTGGTCCTTGGCGCCGGCTTTGTCATCTTCGGCATCATGATCCTCATAATGACGACAAGACTTCAGTTCTCGGGATATCAGAACACTCTGTCCGAGAGTTCCTCGGGTGTCATCAGGCAGTATACTTCGCAGGCTCCGAGAGGAGATATCTACGACAGCAAGGGCGTGCTCCTTGCTTCCACCACCGAATACAACAGCGTCATGATAGCAAATGCCTATCTGGACAACGCTTCGCTCAACGAGCTTTGTCTCGAACTGAGCTATCTTTTCGAAGAATATCACTGTATAGATGTGGCGGACCTCGACCAGTATTTCGTATTGGATCCGAAGGCCAGATTCGTTAAGGATGAAAACAAGATAAGGCTCTGGCAGACGGATACGAATCTTTTCGGTCTTAAGGACTATTCGACGGGCGTTATCGTAACTTTTTCGGACGATTACGTTAAGACCGATCCCAATGTATTTTTCCTTTATCTAAGGCGCAAATTCGACATCGACAACAATTACACCATCGAAGAAGCGTACAGGATAATCAGGATCAGATATCAAATATTCAGGGATACCTGGGCTTTTGCAAAGGGTACGCCCGTAAAGATCGCCACGGATGTTCCGGACGAGCTCATCAGGATCTTCGAGGAACAGAATTACCACTACATGGGAATAGTCACGGGCAAGGAATATGCCAGGAACTATTCGACTGAGGCTCTTTACGCTAGCCATGTTTTGGGATACGTCGGTAAGATCTCGAGTGTCACTTATCAGGATCTGGCCCCGTTCGGCTATACGAGCGACGATGTCGTCGGAAAATCGGGCGTCGAATCCCAGATGGAAAGATATCTGCACGGCAGCAACGGCACCACGCCTTACAGCATATGGACCATGAACGGTGAGGAGGGACTTTTCGTTCCTCAGAGTTACGGAGTCGCTCCGGAAGAGGGCGCTACGGTCTATCTCACCATTGATTCACGTATCCAGGAGATCGGAACCCAGGCTCTCAAGGAGTACATCCTGGAGGCGAGAGCCAACAACACCACGGAGTTCAAGTCGGCGTCGGCCGGAGCTTTCGTTATGATGAACGTCAACACGGGCGCTGTAATAGCGATGGGTTCTTATCCGAACTACGATCCCAACGACTTCATCCTTCAGAACTACGGTGACGAGCAGGCAAAAGAGCAGGTTAAGTATTATCTCGGTATCGACGATTACGAGGAGATCACGGCGACCGACCTTCCTCTCTGGAACCGTGCGATAATGTCCATGTACGCGCCGGGTTCCACGTTCAAGCCCTGCACGGCTCTGGCTGCATTAGAGACGGGCAAGATAACGCCGAGGAGCAATACCATTGACTGCGAGAGCCCTTACGACGTTGACGGCTGGATATTCAAGTGCCTTGAGCGTCCTAACGGCGGACACGGCGACCTCACGCTCAACGATGCGATGGCACAGTCCTGCAACATCTATTTCATGAAACTCGGCATAATGACCGGTATCGACAACATCTCCGCGATGGCAAACAGATTCGGACTCGGCGTAAAGTCGGGAATCGATCTCCCGGGTGAGATCTCCGGCGTCATGTCGAGCCGTGAAAATAAGAGACTTACCAGACAGTCGGTCTACGATAAGACCTGGTTCCCGTCAAATACCGCGCAGGCTTCGATCGGCCAGTTCGACGACTGCTTTACGATCCTCCAGCTCTGCAGATACACATGCGGTATCGCCACAAACAAGCTATGCACGCCTTATGTCATCGACAAGGTGGTTGCGAGCGACGGTTCGATCCTGTACAGGGGACAGAAGGAATCGGTGGACATCGGTATCGACGAAGATAACATCAACGCCGTAAGGAACGCAATGAATGCGGTTTACTGGGGCAGGGAAAGAGGCATGGCAAACTGGAACTCGAGTGCGCATGCCGCATTCGAGAACTATCCTGTCGAGCTTGTCTGCAAGACCGGAACTGCCGAAACGGGATTCGAAAATACCAGAAAAGAGTATTCCAACGGACTCTTTATCTGCTACGCGCCGAAAAACAATCCTGAAGTAGCTTTGGCTCTCGTGGTAGAGAAGGGCGAGTGGGGTTCGAGCTCGGTCATCATCGCGAAAAAGATAATGGCTGCATATTTCAATCAGCAGCTCAATTCCAAGGTACCCCTCAATAAGACAAACCCGATCCTCGGTGACTATCTGCCTTCAGTTAATGCCACCGCAGCCTGATCCGGATTCCTTGTTCTGACGGGAGTTTTCGAACGTTTTGTGAAATAGACGATTATTACATTGTTGATTTGTTATAAAGATTAGTTGCCCGAAAGCACATTTTACTGTACAATCTGTTTATTCGCTTTAATGGGAGATTTCGGATGAAAATAGTTTTGATGGCTGACAACAGGAAGACCGAACTGCTGGTCAATTTCTGCATCGCATACAAGCCTTTGCTTGAGAAACATCAGCTCATCTCAGTTTACAACACCGCCAAGCTTCTTAAATCCGCCGCAGATCTGGATGTCTCAGGTCTCTCCGTGGATTATTCAAGCGGTTTCGAACAGCTTGCATCCAGAGCCGAGTATAACGGTATCGACTGCGTCATCTATCTCAGGGACGGACGCCAGGTCGGTGAATCGAATCCGTTTGAACTGCTCGACGTCTGCGATCAGAATACCATCCCTTATGCGACCAATATCGCATCTGCGGAGATTCTCGTAACCGCCATAGACAGCGGTGCTCTTGATTACCGCGAATGGAACGCAGTCTGATAACCGTTCCGTTCGGTCCTCTCGGATCCAATATGTATATAGTCACCGGTCCTGCCGGTGTATTTATCATTGATCCTTCCGTATCTCCTGAGAAGGCGGAGGCGTTCTGCGGCATGCCCGGCCTTTCCAAAGGTGAGTGCGGGGTAAAGGGCATCTTTCTTACCCACGGTCATCACGATCACATCAAGTATGTCACCGAATGGCAGGATGCATATCCCACGGCTGGGCTGTTCTTCAGCAGCAATGACAAAGACCTTCTCGGCAACGGTTATATGAACTGTTCGTACATGGAAGGCACGCAGGTTGTCTATAACTTCAAGTTTACGAATCTTGATGCTCTTAACGGGGCAGCGATATACAAGGCCGACGGGATCGATGTCAGGGTATATGAGACACCGGGACATACCATGGGCAGCGTATGTTTTCTTTTCAATAACGACGGTGAAGAGATGTTATTTACCGGCGATACCGTTTTCGCGGGATCCGTCGGAAGGACTGACATGCCGGGCGGCTCGGCTCGCGATCTTGCGGATTCCATTAGGCGGATCAGCAAGCTGAAGCCCGAACTGAAGATATTCCCGGGCCACGGACCTGCTTCGACCATCGGGGATGAGATCATGACTAATCCGTTCTTTGAGATGTGAACCTCAGTGTTTGCTTGACTTTTTCGGAAATTAATATATAAAATATTGTTCTGCAATGAAGGTGCGTAAGTAGTCTTTCTACAGACAGCAACAGAGAGTCGTGTCACCGGCTGAAAGCACGATACTAAGGGTAGTAAGATGAATTTCAACACTGGAGCATTCTGTCGGAAACGGTAATTTTACTGACTAAGCAGATGCGTTCGCTGCGGCATTACAGTGGCGGTTATAAGTGCGAAAAGACTGATATTTCAGTTTTTCGAACATGGGTGGTACCGCGAAGGTGCAGATAATATGCTAATTCGTCCCATGGCAATGAATAATTGCCGTGGGATTTTTTTATGCTCAGGCGGTAAGAAACAAGGAGGAAAACATGGCTGAACTCAGTGAATTAAGTGAGAAGTTATCCGCTATCAAGAGTCAGATCGAATCTGATCTGGCAGGAATTACCAGCTCCAAGGGAATCTTCGAGTACAGAAAGAGCGTTATGGACTCTAAGGAAGGCAAGATCGGTTCCCTCATGAAGGAGATGGGCAAGATCCCGAAAGAGCAGAAGGCCGAGTACGGCAAGATGGTCAACGAGATCAGAAACTGGGCCACAGAGAAGTTCGATGCTTTGGATGCGGAATTCAAGGCTGCTGAGCAGAAGGCACGTTACGAGGCTGAGGCCATCGACGTAACGCTTCCTTCCAAGAAGCTCAAGAAGGGCTATCTCCATCCGAATACCCAGGTCAGAAACCAGATCGTCGATATCTTCGGTTCAATGGGCTTCTCGGTCTACGAAGGAAACGAGATCGAGACAGATCACTATAACTTCACGGCTTTGAATATCCCGCAGGATCACCCTTCACGTGACATGCAGGACACATTCTATTTGAGCCCTGAATTCCTTTTGAGAACACAGACCTCTGCAGGTCAGGTTCACGTTATGGAATCTCAGCAGCCGCCGATAAAGATCATCTCACCCGGTAAGGTTTTCCGTTCGGATGACGATGCCACACACTCTCCGATGTTCTCCCAGATGGAAGGACTTGTTGTTGACGAGGGCATCACGCTCTGCGACCTTCAGGGAATGCTCGACGTATTCGTTAAGAAGATCTTCGGCGAGGAGACAAGGACAAGATTAAGACCATCTTACTTCCCGTTCACGGAGCCTTCAGTAGAAGTCGACGTATCCTGCTTCCAGTGTGGCGGCAAGGGCTGCAAGCTCTGCAAGGGAACAGGCTGGATCGAAGTTCTCGGCGCAGGCGTGGTCAACAAGAAGGTTCTTGAAGGCTGCGGGATCGACAGCGACAAATACAGCGGTCTGGCTTTCGGTATCGGTATCGATCGTATTGCCATGCTCAAGTACGGCATCAACAACATCAAGCTCCTGTTTGAGTCTGATCTCCGCGTACTTGAACAGATCGATGACTAAGGATAAAGGAGGCAAATACTATGTTAGTACCATTAAGTTGGCTTAAAGATTATGTTGATATTGACGTTACTCCGGACGTGCTCGAAGAAAAGCTCTTCAGCTGCGGATTCGAAGTTGAGGAAAAATACGAAGTAGGCAAGGACATCAGCAAAGTCGTTGTCGGAGAAGTTAAGACATGCGAGGCAATCGAGGGTACACACCTTCACCTCTGCACTGTAGATGCAGGCGAGAACGGCATCCTTCAGATCTGCTGCGGCGCCGATAACGTTGCTGCAGGCGGCAAGTATCCTTTGGCACTCATCGGTGCGCAGGTTTATGCAACCGCAAAAGATCATGTAACTGTTGAAGGCCTCATGACCATCGGTCAGGGCAAGCTCAGAGGCTACGATTCATACGGCATGCTCTGCTCCGGCGTTGAACTCGGCGTATCCGAGGACATGTTCCCCGGTGCTGGATACAACGGACTTCTCGTTCTTCCCGCTGACTCCGTTCCGGGAGCAGACGTTAAGCCCATTCTTGGCCTGGACGATTATATCTTCGATGTTTCCATCACGGCTAACAGACCTGACTGCCAGTCGATCTTCGGTATCGCACGTGAGGTTGCCGCAGTCCTGGGCAAGCCCGTTAAGGAGCCTGCTCTTGATTACACCGAGAGCGATGTTGCCATCGATTTCAACATCCGCGTATCGGCACCCGATCTTTGCCCGAGATATATCGGACACTATGTATCTGACGTAAAGATCACGGAGTCTCCCTCTTGGATGAAGCGCCGTCTGGCTCTTGTAGGCTGTTCTGCGATCTCCAACGTTGTTGATATCACCAACTATGTCCTTTACGAGCTCGGCCAGCCGATGCACGCTTTCGATTATTCTTATCTCGAAGGCGGAGAGATCCATGTGCGCCGCGCCGAAAACGGAGAGAAGATCGTAACATTGGATGAGAAGGAATTCGCTCTTACATCAGATAACCTCGTCATCTGCGACGGCGTTAAGCCCGTTGCGCTTGCAGGCATCATGGGCGGCCTTAATTCCGAGATCCTGGATTCGACTTCCGCAGTCATGTTCGAAGCTGCAAAGTTCGCTCACGACAATATCCGTAAGAGCTCAAAGGCTCTGGGCCAGGTATCCGATTCCTCAATGAGATTCTCCAAGGGAGTTGACGAGTACACGACGGTCATGGCAATGAAGCGTGCTCTGCACCTCATCGAGGAGCTCGGCTGCGGAAAGGTATCCAAGACTTCTTTCGATGTTAATACAGGCAATTCCATTGAGCCCAGAAAGCTTACCGTAAGCGTTAAGCAGGTTAACGGCGTACTCGGAATCACGGTTCCTGATGAGGACATCGTCCGCATCCTGACAGGTCTTAACTTCGCGCCAGAACTTAACGGCGATGAACTGACGATCTACATCCCGGGTTACCGTGTCGACATGGAATCCTATCAGGATGTTGCTGAGGAAGTCATCCGTATGTACGGCTACGATCACATCACGCCTACATTCATCCCGACGGCAAAGGTCACATCAGGCGGATATAATCTCAAGCAGCGTTCTGAGCTCAAGATCAAGAACGCGCTCTGCGCGGCAGGCGCTTCCGAAGGTGTTCATTATTCATTCTTCTCACCCTCGGACTTCGATCTTTTGAGACTCCCTGAAGATGCTCCCGAGAGAACTGCCATCAAGATCCTTAACCCGATCAACATCGATCTTTCTCTGATGCGTACGACATTAGCGCCCCAGATGATCAAGGCGATGGCCAGAAACCAGAAGAATTCCATTCTGTCCGGCCGTATCTACGAGATGGGCAACAAGTTCCTTCCGAAGGCCCTGCCTCTCACGGAATATCCTGACGAGCGCGAGACCATCTGCATCGGTGTCTTCGGCGACGATGAGGACTTCTACTCGTTGAAGGGGCTGGTTGACGTTATCGCTTCCGCATTGGACGTCACTTTCGATTATGAGAAGGATTTGAAAACATTCCTCCACCCGGGCAGAACCGCAAAGGTCATCTGCGACGGTGAGGAAGTAGGCTATCTCGGACAGGTCCTCTATGAGATCTGCGACGAGCTCGACATGAGAGTTCCCGCATACGTCGCAGAGATCGACCTCCGCGCTTTGAGCAAGTACTACGGAAAGGAAAGAAAGTTCATTCCGCTTCCGAAGTTCCTTGAAGAAAAGCGTGATTTCTGCTTCGTAATGGACAAAGATATCACATGCGCTGCAGTCGAAAAGGAGATCGTGGCTTCCTGCGAGTACATTACGAAGATCGAGCTCTTCGATATCTATGAGGGTGCGCAGCTCGGTGAAAACAAGAAGAGCCTTGCTTTCAGCGTTGTATTCACACCCGGTGATGAGGAGTTCAAGCCTGAGGTCATCGACGGCTTCGTCAAGACCATCCTCGATAACCTCAACGCCAAATTCGGAATCACTCTGCGTGCCTGATAAGCAAACCGTTATAATCAAACCGTTATAATAAGGTAATAGGGCGCCCGCTGAAAGGGAAAAAGCCCTGAAACATAATAAAATCAATGCTTTGAAGCACTTAAGCCGTCCGGTCCGCCGGGCGGCTTTCTTTGTCGGTTTTGTCGGATTTTGTCGTTCTTTGTAAGGAATATCAAATGACTTGAGCCTGTATGATTTTAGTAAAAAAGGAGGCTTATCATGTCTACACTGGAATCTGCAGTCTGCATGTCACTTATCCTCGTTATGCTTGCTTTCATGATCACAGGTCCCGAGGCTGTAGCGCTCGATTCTTTCGACTGCGCCAAAGACGGGGGCAACGAGCTCTTTTATATGGAGCGGGACAGGGAGATCTTTTATCAGAACAATGTAAGCGGTGCGGTCTGTTACGATACTTCGCCCGAAAGGCTCTGCACGTTCCTTACGGGGATATCGGATAACTTCAGGCTCATCTACGGATCCGTTTTCGATCTTTCACAGGAGGCCGGCAATGAAGAGGGTTGATAAGCTTTTACGTAACAGAAAGGGCGCATCTTCGCTCTTCCTCGCGGTAATAATGGCGGCGCTGATACTCGTTGAGTGCACGTTTGTGACTTTTGTTTGGAATCTTGATTATGCATTGAGTGTCAATACCGCGCTCAAGACACAGATCGAAACGATCCTGGCCGATTACAACAGGCAGCTCTTTGATGTATACGGCATATATGCCTTCACCCTTGATGACGTTGACGATGAGTGCTTTTACAAAGCGCTCGAGATAAACGGACTTGCGCCTGAGTCCGAACTCGGCGTGGCAGGATTGTCGGAGCTTACCGCAGATGATCTGAAGAAGGTCATCTCGTCTTATTACAACTACAGAGGTCCGGGAATAGCTTTGAAGGGGCTCATCGAAGGATATTCGGCGATGATCCTTGAACTCGATGAACAAGGTATATTCAAGAATGTAGGACAGTTCATGCAAAGTCCCGCGGCCGATTATGTGTCGAAGATGATAAAAGGAGCGGATTCCGCGGAGGAATGGGTGAAAAAGGCGGGAGATACCCTCAACATAGAGGAACTCGTCGAACAGATCGCCGACATCGATTCGATCCGTAAGGATTACAGGGACGCGACCAGAGACTTGGAGCTCGATATAGACATCGACGTAGCCGATTGGGACGGCTTTCTGGAGAGTATAGCTTCACTTGAATCAACTCTTGATCTCTTTTCAGATTCCACGCCTGATGCAATGAGAAAGTTCCAGACAGCGCATTACTGCGCATATAATTTCGACTGCTGGTACAGGCCTGACGGCGACGGCTCCATTAACGGCACGGACTTTGACAGCATACACGGATCTCACGAAGCCGACTGTGAATACATCATCACAGGACTTGACAGGTATCAGTCCGTGATAAAACTTGGCTTCATCGTAAAAGACATCCTCATCGCCGCAAACATGCTCAAGGATTATGCCGATGAGAAATTCAGGAACACCATGGAGGTCTTGGGTGAAATGATATCCGCGATAATACTCGCGGTAAGCGAGGGAACCGTAAAGATCGACCCCAAGATAATCGCCTTCGGGCTTACTTTCTACTGTGCTGTCGTTCAGTCCATAAAGGATTACTGGTACGTGATCCACGGGGACAGGGCCGTCATATTCGAATACGACGGCACGAAAATGGTGACTTTCAGCTACCGTGAATTCCTGTACCTTTTCTGTCTTTGCACACCTGAAGAGGACCTTCTGGAAAGAAGCCTGGAGATCCTTACAAGGGATTACGGAACCCTCTATACGGGAATAAGCCTTGAAGCGGATTTCAGGGGAAGCGTCTATTCTTCGGAACGGTCCTATCAGCTTTATGAATAAAGAAAGGAGGCAGGATCATGAGATTTAAAACAGATAAGAAAGGCAGCGTGAGCATCGAAGCTGCTATCGCCTTTACGATAACACTCGTATTTCTGGCATCGGTCATCGGTGCCATCGATCTGTACAGAACGGATATCCTAATGAGAAGGGCATGTGAGCAAACATGTGAAAAGATGTCCTTGCTCTATCCTGTTTCGGTACCGGCATCAGATCTCATGTCAGCGGCCATAAACGCGTTTCCTGATACAGGAACAGGCGGAGCAAAAGGCGCTGATGTTGTATCTAAAGCTGTATCTGTTGCGACAGGTTTTGACGATGCTACGGGTCATACGATAACGGAACTCATTCTTCAGGGTGTTTTCGCGCATACCATGGAAGAGCAGATCCGGGAGGCTTTCATCGAGAGGAACGGCGGTTCGGAGTTCTTCGCTCCTGAGGACATAGACGTCTTTTTCGAGATAAATGATGAACATCACATAATAGAGGTCACCACCGAATATTCCGTGGTGACTCTGGCGGGCGTCAAGACCAGGAGCATCTATTCGGTAATACCACTGTACGGAGATCCCGTACTGATGCTGCAAGGTGAGGCGGCACAGGAAAAGCAGGATGAGGAGAAGGAAAACATCTGGTCGATGAGCAATTTCGACAGGGGAGACAGGTTCAGGGAGATCTTCGGAGCGAATCTTCCGAAAACATTTCCGGTAATAGATGCCGTAAACGGCGGCGAGATAACCGCCATAAGGAGCATAGACCTGACGTCGACCTACTATCAGGATATCTCCCACATTCAGAAGAAGATCAAAGAGGACATAACCTCGTTAAGCTGTTTTGAACCGCAGTCGGCGGTGATAAACGGTAAGACATATTCGGTCGATCAGGTTGATTCCAGACATCTTACGGTTATAATACCTGAGAACTCCGGCGGGATCGGCAGGGAAGCGGTCGAAGAGATGAAGGGATATGCCCTGATCCACGGCGTTATCCTCGATATAGCCGAATATGATGTTTCCGAGAAGTATTCAGAGGGATAGGTACCTTAAAATCGCCTTTATTGTATTAAAATAAATAATGCGTTATTATGTATGGGTATGTTTGGAGGTAAGAGAAGTTGAAACATAATAACAGCGTTAGGCGTCCGAGTCTGGCAAACTCTAAGATCAATACAGACAAGTCTTCGTCTCTCTCGATCGGTGATTCGCTGAGAAAGGCAAAGACCAATCTTATTTTCTCCAGATTGCTCCTGGGCATCCTTGTTGTTCTTGCCATTACCGTGATCTTTGTTGCGATCTACATGGGATACGCCACACCGATCTGGAATTACCTGACCGATGCGGTTACATGATATCAAGTAAAAGGTGACAAGATGGACGGCATTAAGGACACTCATTTTACGGATAGTGAACTGGAAGAGTTAACGGATCTTTACAATGCGATGCTGACTATGAGGGACAGCAGCGAGATGCATAAGTTCTTTGTGGATCTCTGTTCCATAAACGAACTGCACTCATTCCTTCACCGTTGGCAGATCGTCAGAAGGATCGAACAGGGCAAGAGCTATGAGGAGATAATCAAGGAGATATCGCCTGCGGAATCTTCGGAGGAAGGCAAGACCGCCCCCGGTAAGAGGTCTACAGGGAGAGCCCGCGGGAAGGCAAGATCTTCCACGAAGGTCAGTTCCACTACTATCTCCAGGGTCAAGAACTGTTATGTTAACCCCGACGGCGGATACAGGACTGCACTGAACAGACTTAAGGAAGCTTCCGAGAAAAATAAAGAAGAGGAATAAAAGGTACAAAATGGGATTATTTGAGAATCTTTTCGGCACACACAGCGATCACGAACTCAAGAGGATCAAACCCTTGGTTGACAAGGTTTTGTCCTACGAGGAGGAATACTCTAAACTGAAGGATGAAGAACTTCAGGCAAAGACAGAGGAATTCAAAAAGAGATATGCGGACGGCGAATCTCTCGATTCACTGCTCCCGGAGGCATTTGCCACAGTAAGAGAAGCTTCAACGCGTGTACTCGGCATGAAGCACTACAAAGTTCAGATCATCGGCGGCATCATACTCCACCAGGGAAGAATCGCCGAGATGAAGACGGGTGAAGGTAAAACGCTCGTTGCGACACTTCCTGTATATCTCAACGCCCTCACAGGCAAAGGCGTTCACGTAGTAACGGTAAACGACTACCTCGCAAAGCGTGACTCCGAGTGGATGGGCAAGGTTTATAAATTCTTGGGACTCTCTGTCGGTCTCATCATCCACGACATCCCGCTCAAGGACCGTAAGTTCATGTATGCGTGCGATATCGTTTACGGAACCAACAATGAGTTCGGTTTTGACTATCTCCGTGACAACATGGTCGTAAGCAAGGACCAGATTGCCCAGAGAGAACTCAACTACGCCATCGTCGACGAGGTCGACTCGATCCTCATCGATGAAGCAAGAACCCCTCTTATCATTTCGGGCAGAGGCACGGAATCTTCAGATCTTTACAAGAGAGCTGATACATTTGTTAAGGGCCTGAAGCAGTACGTAGTAGTCGAGACAGACGACAAGGTCGACATGGACGAGCTCGTAGGCGACGCAGATTACGTTACGGACGAGAAAGCTAAGACATCAGTCCTTACCGCAAACGGTATCGCTAAGGCCGAGAAATTCTTCAATATCGAGAACCTCTCAGATCCTGATAACTTCGACCTTCAGCACTATATCAATAACGCCCTGAAGGCAAACGGTAACTTCAAGAGAGACCAGCAGTACATCGTTCAGGACGGACAGGTCGTAATCGTAGACGACTTCACCGGAAGACTTATGCCGGGCAGACGTTTCAGCGACGGTGTGCATCAGGCTATCGAAGCAAAAGAGAACGTTAAGGTCGCAAATGAGAACAAGACGCTCGCGACCATCACATTCCAGAATTTCTTCCGTATGTATACGAAGATCTCCGGCATGACCGGTACGGCTTATACGGAGGAAGCAGAGTTCAGACAGATCTATAACCTCGACGTTATCCAGATCCCTACGAACAACGCGATTCAGAGAATCGACGAATACGACGCAGTATTCAAGACAGAGAACGGAAAGTATGCTGCCATCCTCAAGACAGTTAAGGAAGCAAACAGCAAGGGCCAGCCTGTCCTCGTAGGTACGGTTAATGTCGACAAATCAGAGCTCCTGTCACGTATCTTTACCAAGTACGGCATCAAGCACAACGTGCTGAACGCCAAGAACCATATGAAGGAAGCCGAGATCATCGCGCAGGCAGGCCGTAAGGGAATGGTTACCATCGCCACCAACATGGCAGGCCGTGGTACCGATATCATCCTCGGCGGTAACGCTGAGTTCTATGCCATCCAGGAGATGAGAAAACTCGGTTATCCCGAAGACCTCATCACAGAGTCCACAGGCTACGGTCCTACGGAAGATGAGCTCATCCTCGAGGCAAGAACCAGATTCAAGACACTCAAAGAGAAGTTCGAAGAGGAACTCAAGCCGGAAGCTGAAGAAGTAAAGGCTTTGGGCGGTCTTTATATCGTAGGTACCGAGCGTCACGAATCAAGACGTATCGATAACCAGTTAAAGGGACGTTCCGGACGTCAGGGAGACCCCGGAAGATCCAAGTTCTTCCTCTCTCTGGAAGACGATCTCCTGAGAATATTCGGCGGTGACAGAGTAACCGCGATCTATGACGGACTCGGCATCGAAGACGACATGGAACTTCAGGTAAGATCCCTTACAAAGGTCATCGACAGCTCACAGAAGAAACTCGAGGCAATGCACTTCTCGGCACGTAAGAGTGTCCTCGAATACGACGACGTCAATAACGTTCAGAGAACGATCACATATGAGCAGAGAAGACAGGTAATCTTCGGTGAGGATGTCCACGGTCTCTATCTGCAGATGATCGATCGTGTCGCTTCACGTGTATGCAACCAGTTTGCTCTTGACGGTATTATCACCGCTACTGAGAGATACTCTCTCGGCAAGATGCTCGAAGATATCTTCGGACCCCTGCCCACAGTACTTAAGGTTCAGGATGTCGATCAGGATATCCCCGAGTGCGATGAGCTCGCTGCACAGATCGCTGAAGAGGCAAAGGCTAAGCTCGAGAAGAACGAGAGCGAGGTCGAATCCGAGCAGTTCCACGAGATGGAGCGTCAGATCATGCTGAGGACCGTCGACCTCAAGTGGATGGATCACATCGATGCTTTGGATCAGCTCTCCAACTCCATCAGAATGAGAAGTATCGGACAGCACGATCCTGTTGTCGAGTATAAGCTCGAAGGTTCTGCAATGTTCGAAGAGATGAACGAGAACATCCAGAATGATGCGGTCAAGTTCATCATGAGAGTAAACTTCACACCCGAGACAACGATCGAGGCAAAGCCCCAGGTAAGGGAGATGTCCGAGAACCACCCGAGTTCCGCTAAGGTAACTCCTTTGTCGGCTTCAAAGCCCATCGAAGGATCTGCCGGTGATACGGCTCCCAGAGAGCCCGTTAAGCGCGATCCCAAGAAGGTCGGTCCCAACGATCCCTGTCCCTGCAATTCAGGCAAGAAGTACAAGAACTGCTGCGGAAAGCGCAACTAAGCCTAAATAACGTAACTATATTATTGAAACTGCCTCATACGGGGCAGTTTTAATTTTGCATATGCGCATTGTTCTACTATTCCAAATAGTCTTTTTACCTTGATATAATTAATTATCTTTTTACGAAAAGGGGGGACAGATTGATGAAATTTCAGAAGTTTGTGGCATCCGCATTGACGGCTGGTATGATGCTCTCATTCGTGCCTGCGACGGCAATGGCTGATACAACTGGCTGGAGCGAGGATGAATGGGGATGGAAGTATTACACTTCCTCGACGGAGTATTACGTCAATACCTGGAAGGAAATCGACGGGTACTGGTACTATTTCTACGAGGACGGATATGTCCTTAAGGATACTTTCGCCTGGATTGACGGTGATATGTATCATTTCGATGCAAAAGGGCGTATGGACAAGAATAAGTGGATCCCGTGCCGGTATTTCATAACAGGTTACAATAGCGATGGTTACCCGATCTACGATAAATCACGTTCGCAGTGGCGTTATGTCGGAGCCAACGGAAAGGTATATTCCGGCTGGAAAAAGATCAATGGCAGCTGGTACTTTTTCGGAGATGAAAAGACCGGTTCCGTTTATAACGATTACGGCATCATGGCTACCGGACAGCCGTATTTTGTAGATAACGGCAAGCAAGAACGTTTTGAGTACTATTTTGCTGACAATGGCAAGATGGTCACTAATAGTTGGGTTCAGAATCAGTATGGCAGTTGGGGTTTTTACGGTTCCGACGGCCATGCATATAAAGGCTGGCATAAGATCAGCAATAAATGGTATTTCTTTGATTATTCTTATGAGATGAAGACAGGTATCCTTTTCGATTGGGAGAACGATGGATCCGTATGGTTCCTTGATCCGTCAGGTGCAATGAACACAACACCGGGCTGGCATAAAGATCCTTCTACAGGTTTTTATTGCTATCTTAAATCCGGCGGTAAGGGATATCAGTCAGAGTGGCTTAAAGTCGGTAAAAAATGGTATTATTTCGACCGTTTCGGACAGATGGTATCCGGCTGCAAGAATGTTCTAATCAATGATAAGCTCTACGATTTTGATTCTAACGGCGTTTGTTCTAATCCGGATTCCGGAAGGCCGGTAAAAGGCTGGCAGCAGATATCGGTCTTATACATGGATGGTCCCGCAACCAGTTGGGCATATGCAGATAGTAAGGGTGAACTTTACCGCGACAAATGGCTTACACAGGGCAGTTCCACCTACTATTTCGATGAACAGGGGAATATGGTCTCTGATTATGATGGTTTCCCTCTTGAAGGTAAGCTCTATAAGGCCGATGCTTCCGGAAGAGTTACTCAATATGGCAAGGATAAGCCCGGCTGGGTAGAATTAGGTTATGGATGGGCCTATATAGGTTCCGACGGAAAATACTATACAGGCTGGAAGAAGATCAACGGAAACTGGTACTATTTTGATGAATGGAGCGGTATTACGTTTCCAAACAGTTTCTGGTCAATGTATGATGATCCGAACATACAGTACTTTTTTGACGAGGATTGCAAGATGGTAACCGGCTGGTTCCAGTACTCGGATGAATGGTGCTATGCAAAACCTGACGGCCGCGTTGCAGAGGGTGAGTGGCTGAAGTACAGGGGTTCCTGGTATTATTTCACAGATGGATTTCCTTCTATGTCAACTGCTTATAACTATGTAATCAACGGCAGAGGATATAATTTTGATGAGAACGGCAAGTGTTTGAATCCTGATGATCCTTGTGTTGCAATTGTCGATGATACCGTTTATGAATGATCTGAACGCTGACTTGACATGATGATTAATTGAATTAAGGCTGATTCATATGAGGCAGCCTTAGTTCTTTTATCTGTGATAGAATAATGTCTGTGTTCGAAAACGGGAATAATACAACGATTAGAAGGAAATGCTTATGATCACCGATACAGCTGAATTTGTTAAACGTGTCGACGGAGCGGCTTCCTATATCAGGAATGCGCTGTCCGGAAGGCCGATACCTTCCGTTTGCATAGTCCTCGGTTCAGGACTGGGCCCTTTGTCTTCCATGGCTGAAGATGCGCTGGAGATACCTTATAAGGAGATTCCGGGTTTCCCGGTTTCAACGGCGCCCGGACACAAGGGAGCACTTATCGCCGGAACACTGTCAGGCAGACCCGTTTTCATGATGAACGGAAGGTTCCATTACTATGAAGGATATCCGATGGAGACCGTTACTTTCTATGTGAGAGTAATGGGCAGGCTCGGAGTGAAGGCTCTGTTCCTGACCAATGCCGCGGGCGGCATAGATCTCGACATGAAAGTCCCTGAGCTGGTCGCCATAACGGATCACCTGTCTTTCCTTGCAGAGCCCGTTTTAAGAGGTCCCAACATCGCCGAATTCGGCACGAGATTTCCCGACCAGTGCCATGTCTACGATCCGGAACTTACGGATCTTCTGGAAACCTGTGCGAAAGATCTGGGCATAAGGATGCGCAGGGGTGTTTACGCTTATTCCAAGGGTCCCCAGTATGAGACTCCGGCGGAGATAAGGGCATGGAGGACACTTGGCGCGACTGCCGTGGGAATGTCAACTGTGCCTGAAGCGATAGCAGCTTCGCACATGGGCATCAGAGTTGCCGCGGTATCCTGTATTACCAATATGGCTGCAGGTATTACTGGCAATGCGCTCTCGGAGCAGGAAGTATTGGATAATGCGGCGCTAGCTTCGGAAAACAGCTGCGCACTGGTAAAAGAGTTTATAAAGAGGATCAAAGTATAAGGAGAGTTATCAATGGGTACATTTAACTACGAAGTAAAAGATATCAGCTTGGCACCTTCAGGCATAGAGAAGATCGAATGGGCATATCGCAACATGCCCGTGCTCAGAGCCATTGAGAGCGAACTTATCGAAAAGCAGCCTTTTAAAGGCCTTAAGATCTCTGTCTCCGTCCATGTCGAAGCGAAAACAGCATGCCTTGCAAGAGCGCTTGCCAGGGGTGGCGCTGAAGTTGCACTTACAGGATGCAATCCGTTGTCCACACAGGATGACGTTGCAGCGGCTCTTGCTTCGATGGACATAATGAATGTCTACGCCGTCCACGGCGATTCCGAAAACGAATACTGGGGAAGACTTAAGAAAGCACTGAGCTTTGAGCCTGACATCGTAATAGACGACGGAGGCGATTTTGCGCTTCTCCTGCATTCTGAGCTGAAGGACATGGCTGGCAAGGTCAGAGGTGGCTGCGAAGAGACCACGACGGGCGTTCACAGGCTCGAGATACTGAAGGGCGAGGATAAGCTCCTTTATCCAGTCATCGCGGTAAATGATGCGAGATGCAAGCACCTTTTCGACAACAGGTTCGGCACAGGCCAATCCGTATGGACCGCCATCATGGCTACCACGAATCTTGTCGTTGCAGGCAAGACTGTGGTCGTCGCAGGCTACGGCATGTGCGGCAGAGGCGTTGCCATGAGGGCTAAAGGCCTGGGCGCCAAGGTCATCGTTACCGAGATAGATCCTGTCAAGGCTTGCGAAGCCATAATGGAAGGCTATCAGGTCATGACGATGGATGAGGCTGCTCCTCTGGGCGATTTCTTCGTTACGGTCACAGGTTGCAAGGACGTCATCGTTGCAAGGCATTTCGAGGCAATGAAGGACGGCGCTGTATGCTGCAATGCGGGACATTTCGACTGCGAGGTATCCGTCAAGGATCTTAAGGAAATGTGCGTTGAACAGACCGAGCTCCGTCACAACATAATCGGATATAAGCTCAAGAGCGGAAAGACCGTCTGCGTTATCGCGGAAGGAAGACTCGTTAACCTCGCATCAGGCGACGGACATCCTGTTGAGATCATGGATATGAGCTTTGCGCTTCAGGCACAGTCAGCCATGTATATCGCAAACAATCCGGACAGACTGCCTGTCGATGTATATCAGACTCCCGAAGTCATCGACAACCGCGTTGCAGAGATACTGCTCTCAACGAAGGAAATCAGGATCGATGAACTGACGGAAGAGCAGAAGAAGTACATCAGTTCCTGGGATCTTTGATCTATAAAAGACAGATAATCATTTTTGAAAAGCATTGCCAAACTTCGACATATCCTCCGATGTTTGGGATGCTTTTCTTTATTGATGTTTCCCTTTGTCCTTAACTTGTTAATTTATATATTAAAAATTATAATATATGCGGAAAAATACGAACGGAGACATGAACAATGGCTTTAAGAAATCTGGTACTTGAAGGTGATCCGCTCCTCAGAAAGACGAGCAGACCCGTAGATGAGATAACACCCAGGATAATCAAGCTCCTGGACGATATGGCAGATACTATGTATTACGAGGGCAGAGGTATCGGTATTGCAGCTCCCCAGGTCGGAGTGCTCAGAAGAGTGTTTGTCGTTGACGTTGGCGATGAACATGGACTTATCGAGTTCATCAATCCCGAGATCCTGGAGACATCCGGTTCGCAGATCGCGAATGAGGGCTGCCTTTCTGTTCCCGGCAAGACTTGCGAGGTTGAAAGGCCCGATCATGTCAAGATCAAGGCGCTGAACAGGAACGGCGAGGAATTCGTGCTCGAAGCAGATGAGCTCCTTGCAAGATGCATCTGCCATGAGTACGACCACCTTAACGGCATTCTCTTCATAGACAAATCCGTAGACGGCAAGGTCTACAATACAGACGACAGTGAGGACTGATCCTTGGACAGGCGTGAACTTAAGATAATATTCATGGGAACGCCTGAATTCGCTGAGACGAATCTCAAGGCTCTGACAGACGGCGGTTTTAATGTGGTGGCAGTATTGTGCCAGCCTGACAAGCCTGTCGGAAGAAAACATATACTTACGGCTCCTCCGGTAAAGGTATTTGCTGAAGAAAAGGGTCTGGAAGTTTATCAGCCGGGCACTTTGAGGACTGAAGAAGCTTATGAAAAGCTCGCTTCCTACAATGCCGACCTCATCGTTACCGCGGCATACGGAAAGATACTTCCACAGTCAGTTTTGGATCTTCCGAAATACGGATGCATAAACTGTCACGGAAGCCTTCTTCCCGCAAGAAGAGGAGCCTCTCCGGTGCAGCGTGCGATCCTTGAAGGAGACAAGGTCACGGGCGTTACTTTCATGAAGATGGATGCCGGCATGGATACCGGCGATATCATAGACAAAGTCGAAGTTGAGATAGGACCCGACGAGCATACGGAAAGCCTCATGAACAGGCTCGCTGAAGCAAGCGCGGAAAAACTTCCGTCGATCATTGACGCATGGGTCGAAGGCAAACTTACCACGACAAAACAGGATGAATCCAAAGCCACGAACTGTCCGCCAATAAGTCCTGAAGAAGGTGAATTTACCTGGGATCAGGACGCATCAGATATCCACAACAGGGTAAGGGCGCTGAGCGCATGGCCCGGTGCTTTCGTTCTTAAGGACGATAAGAAACTCAAGGTGCTTGATTCACAGGTCTTTGACGATGAGACAGCTGTCCCGGATGAGTTGAAGGACTCTGAGCCCGGTACGGTCGTTAAAGCTAAGGGCGGGGATCTGATCGTAAAGTGCGGAAAAGGATTCCTTAAGATAATTGAACTGCAGCAGCCGGGCGGAAAACGTCTTAATGCAAAGGACTGCGCACACAATTTCGCGGTCGGGAAACCGGTCATCTGAGGCGGGAATACAGGAGCGGACATATGCCTGACGAGATCAAGTATAAGAAGAAGGAACTGCAGAAGATAATCGCGGACGACAACGAACGGGAACTTTGCTTCCTCATGCTCTACTGGGTATATGAGAAGGACGCTTATTCCAATCTCGTTATCAAGAAAGCCGACAAGATCGCTTCGGAACTCGGAAAGAAACTGGATTTCGCCAGAGCCATGCTCTACGGAACTCTGACATATACTTTCACGATAGATTTCCTCATTAGGCATCTTACGAAAGAAGAGACGGAGACCATGGATCCCGTTTCCAGGACGGTCATAAGGATGGCTGTATGGCAGATACAGTTCGGAAACAACATTCCCGAATATGCGGCTGTCGATTCTGCCGTTGAGATCACGAAAAAATACAATTACAAGGCTTCGGGCTACGTGAACGCCGTATTAAGGAAGTTCACCGAGTGCCCTGAGGCTAAAAGATACCTGGAGCAGTTTAAGCCCGGCATAAGGGTTTCCTTAAAGCCTGAGATATACGGAATCTTAAAGAAGGATTTCGGCAAGCAGGAAGCACTCGAGATCGGTAAGGCTTTCTTGGAACCCGCACACATCACGGTTAGGTTCGACGCGCATAAGGCCGATCAGGAGACTGTGATAAATGAACTGAAGAAGGAAGGAATCACAGCAGTAAAGGGCGGATTCATTCCCGACTGTGTCGAGATAACGGGCGGACTTAACGGCCTGGAGAAATCAGAAGCATTCAATAAGTTCGGTATGTTCGTTCAGGGGCAGGGTGCAATGCTCGCATCCCATGTCGCACATCCGAGAGTCGCCGACAAGATCCTCGACTGCTGCGCCGCTCCCGGCGGCAAATCGACCCACATGGCCCAGATGTGCCGCGACGATCTTTACATAATCGCATTAGACATCAATGAGGCAAGGCTCAAGCTCGTAAGGGACAACTGCGAGAGACTGGGGCTGACTTCGATAGAGACGATCTGCGCCGATGCTTCGAACATCCATAAGGATGACAGGGATTCCAAGAAGACATATGACATCGTGCTCTGCGACGTTCCTTGCAGCGGCCTTGGACTTCTCGGAAGAAAGCCCGATATCAGGGAGAAATTCACTTACGAAGAGTTGGATGAACTCATTCCTCTTCAGTATTCGATATTGGAACATGCGGCAAAGATGCTCCGTCCCGGCGGAACGCTCATATACTGCACATGCACGCTCAACTCCGACGAGAACGAGAATCAGATCGAGGCATTCCTCGCTGAGCACAAGAGATTCCATACGGTATCCATCAAGCCGTACCTTCCGGAAGGCATCTACATGGATGAGGAGCGCGAAGAGCGCGCGGAGAACGGCATGATCACACTCCTTCCTCACATAGACAAGTGCGAAGGCTTCTTTATCTGCCGCATGGAAAGAGACAGAAAGGATGAAGAGTCTTGAGAGAAAAGTTCTGTCTTGATCTGACACAAAAAGACCTTACTGCCTGGTGCGAAGGACGCGGCGTTCCGAAATACCGCGCTTCGCAGATATACGGCTGGCTGTCTTCAGGCTGCGTTAAGACCGGCGACATGACCAATGTCCCGAAAAACGTCAGGGCGATGCTGGAAGAGGACTTTATCTTCGGCGGGTTCGACTTAAGACAGCATCTGGTATCAAAGCTCGACGGTACGGAAAAATTCGTTTATGCGCTTCACGACGGAAACATAATAGAGACTGTTGCCATGAGATATAAGACGGGCATATCCGTATGTATTTCTTCCCAGGCCGGATGCAAGATGGGCTGCGCTTTCTGTGCGTCCGCGAAGATCGGGTTCGGCAGAGATCTTTCTTCGGGCGAACTCCTGGCACAGGTGACAGTCACACAGAAAGTGCTTGGCGAGAGGGTCCACAGCGTTGTCATCATGGGTATCGGCGAGCCTTTCGACAACTACGAAAACGTCATGGGATTCATAAGACTCGCGAACGATCCCGAAGGCCTGAATCTGGGCGCCAGACATATAACCCTGTCCACATGCGGACTCGTGCCCAAGATTGAGGAATTCACCAAAGCGGGTCTTCAGGTGAATCTTGCGGTATCGCTTCACGCGCCGAACGACGAACTCCGCAAAAAGCTTATGCCTGTGGCAAAGGCGTATTCCATAGAGCAGCTCATGGGAGCATGCAGGGAATATACCGCAAAGACCAACAGGAGAGTGACTTTTGAGTACAGTCTTTTCGCAGGCGTCAATGACACTCCCCAGTGTGCATCAGAGCTCGTAAAGCTCTTAAAGGGCGGGCTTTATCACGTCAATCTCATCGCGGCAAACAAAGTGCCGGGAACGGTATTCCAGTCGGCTTCTCCCGCAAAGGTAAAGCAGTTCAGGGACATCCTTGAATCCGGAGGCATCAATGCGACCATAAGGCGCGAGATGGGATCGGACATAATGGCTGCCTGCGGACAGCTCAGAAGAGGAACGATAGAGGCGGAGCAGTGAGAGTATTCGGCATGACGGACAAGGGTCCCGTAAGGGACATGAACGAAGACAGTTTCGGCTACGAGATAGTCGGCAACGTCCTTTGTATGGCGGTGGCTGACGGTGTCGGAGGAGAAGCATGTGGCGAGATCGCGAGCCGCATCGCAGTCGATTCCGTCATAGAGGAACTCAAGGAAAGCCTTCCTTTCGTAAAAGACAGGAAAGCGCTGCCTTCATATCTTAAGACGGTCTTCAACAAGGCGAACATAAAGATCCTTAAGGACTGCCTGGAGCACAGGGAGCGCCTTGGCATGTGTACGACGCTTACCATTGCGCTCATGAAGGGCACGGAGCTCACCATTGCCCACATCGGCGACACTAGAGGATACATGCTCCACGGTTCTGAGCTGATAAAGCTCACGGAGGATCACAACGAGGCCGGCAGGCTCATAAAGCAGGGACTCATTACCGAGGATGAGGCAAAGCATCATCCCGGAAGGAGCAGGCTGTTTAAGGTGCTGGGAGAGAATCAGTATCTCAATCCCGACATTTACAGTTATAATATAAGTTACGGCGATTTGGTCTTCCTGTGCTCTGACGGGTTATATGCCGCCATGAGCAACGAACAGTTCAAGGCCTGCGCCAGGGCGCGCGGTGATCTTGAGGGCATTTGCTCCAGGCTCATCGCACAGGCTCTTGAAGGAAAGAGCAGTGACAACATTACGGTAACAATAGGCAGGGCAGAGCCCGCCGTTGAATTATAGGGGGAATTATGGCTAATCAGGTTCACGGCCCTGAGGGCATGATATTTGCGAATAAATACAGGATCGTAAAGCTTATCGGTTCCGGCGGTATGGCTAACGTTTATCTCGGTATCGACATGAATACCGGCGTCAACGTCGCCATTAAGATCTTAAAGCCCGAGTTTTCTTCCGATGACGAGTTCATCAGAAGATTCGATGCGGAGGCAAAGTCGGTTGCTTCCCTTAATCACGCGAACATCGTAAAGGTTTACGGCGTAGGTCACGAAGGCAACTTCAGATACATCGTTCAGGAATACATTGAAGGCATCACGGTTAAGGACCTCATCAATCAGAACGGTCACCTCGACTGGAGGAATGCCGTCCCGATCGTCATCCAGATCGGTCTTGCACTCGATTACGCTCACCAGAACGGCATCGTGCACAGGGACATCAAACCCCAGAACATCCTGATCTCCAGAGACCGCGTCGCTAAGATCACGGACTTCGGTATCGCACGTGCGGCTTCTTCGACCACCATCACTATGACCGGCGTCCAGATGGGCTCTGTTCATTATTTCTCGCCCGAGCAGGCGAGGGGCGGAAATGTCGGTCCCCAGTCCGACATCTATTCTCTGGGCGTTACGCTTTTCGAGATGGTAACGGGAAGACTTCCTTTTGACGGCGATTCGAACGTGGCCATTGCGGTAAAACATCTTCAGGAGACGCCGCCGGTCCCTTCATCACTGATGCAGGGCATCCCCAAAGGTCTCGATTCCATCATCGCGAAATGTATGCAGAAATCGCCCGAGAGACGCTATCAGACCATGCGTCAGCTCGTTACGGAGCTCGACTCGCTGCTAGTTGATCCGAACGGCGTATACGGCGTCATTACCAATGTTCCCGAAAAGAATACGAACACGGATACGAACATCTCTTTCAGGCAGGATCCTGAATACGAGAAGATCTCCGAGATCGAGAAGAGCGCCGAATCCAGGCGCATCTCCAGATTCAGGGATAATGTTCTCCTGGCTCTCATCATCGTTGTCATCGTCGGTGTGCTTATCGGCATCGGCATACTTGTCGTCAAGGCTGTCGGCAATGCGACACAGATAGAGGAGAATACCGATTATGAGGTCGAAAACTATGTGGGCCTCACGGCGGACGAAGTCATCAAGAAGCTCGATGCATCGGGCGTCAGCTACTCCGTAACATACAGGGTTACCGACGCTTATGAACCCGGCATCGTTATCGACCAGAGCATCCAGCAGGGTGTGGTCATTTCGACGGCCAGCAAGATAAGCAATCTCGTCATCACCGTATCCTCGGTTGACGAATCCATCGTCCTTCAGGATTATGCGAATACTAACTACGAGACTTGCGCGACATCGCTTAAGAACCTGGGCCTGATCGTCTCGTTCCGTCCCGAGCCTTCCGATTCAGTTGAACCCGGACTCGTAATAAGGACCGAGCCGGAGGCCGGCACTCAGGTATTGAGAGGCGACACCATCATCGTCGTTTATGCTACTGAGCCTTCATCTGCAGTGGTTCCCGACGTTGTAGGTAAGAGCGTTGCGGATGCCGTTCAGAAACTTGAAGACAGCAACCTCAACTACACCGTAGAGGGTTCACCTGAAGTTCTCGCGCTTCCTGCCGGACAGCAGTACGTCATCCTTACGAATCCTGTATCCGGCACGACTGTTGCAAGAAAGTCCACAGTCAAGCTCTATGTCGGAACAAAAGAGGATTACCAGAACGGCGGCACGCCCACTCCCACACCTCCGCAGGCTAAGGTCGAGATCCTTGTCAATGGCAGCGGTACGGTAACAGGCGGCGGCATGTACGACCTCAATACGCAGGTAACGCTCACGGCAACGCCCGCGACAGGATTCAAGTTCGACTGCTGGCTCGACGCTTACGGAAATACTCTGGCTGTTTCAGCCACATATACATTCGTTGTAAAGGAGAGCATGACGTTCACCGCGGTATTCGCGGCACTCCCGACTCCTACTCCGACACCTCCGCCGACGGCAACGCCTGTACCGCCGACCAATACACCGATACCGACGCCCGTACCGCCGACGGATACACCTGTTCCGCCTACGCCTACACCTGTCCCTGAACAGGGCGGCAACCCGGGCGGTGAACAGGGCGGCAACGAGGGTCAGCCCGGATAGCGGCCGGTATCAGATGGAAGGAACGGATGCTTTTCGCGGAGTTATAACAAAGGGCGTTGGTGGCGTCTATACCGTCAGATTCAGTAAAGACGGCGGATTCTGCTACGCGCTCTGCGCCGCAAGGGGTGCATTCAGGCTCAAGGGAATCAAGCCTGCGATAGGCGACCGTGTTACGATCGTGCCTTCGGGAGATCCCGATGTCGAATACGTTATCACTGACATAGAGGACAGGACGAGCTTTATCGCAAGGCCTCCTGTCGCAAACCTGTCCCTGATGCTCCTTACGTTCTCGGTTTCAGATCCCGTTCCGGACCTCACGCTGCTCGACAAGATGCTCCTTGTCTGCTCTCTGAGCGACATAAAGCCTGTGATCGTATTCACCAAGTCAGACCTTAATTCGGATGACTCTTCAAGGCTTTGTTCAGTTTATACTAATGCCGGGTATGAAGTTCTCGTATCTTCACCCCAAAAGCCACTTACCAAAAGTGATCTTAAGGATATAATAGGTGATGGAATTGCCGCTTTTGCCGGCCCTTCTGGCGTCGGAAAGAGCACTTTATGCAATTCTCTTCTCGGCTTTGACGTAATGCAGACCGGCGAAGTCAGCAGCAAGATAAAGAGGGGAAAGCATACGACGAGACACGTCGAGCTTCACGAGTTTTTCGACGGCTTTATCTGCGACACTCCCGGATTCACTTCTCTTTCTTTGGAAGACCAGGGAGTCGATTACAGGGATGTTTTATACGGATTCCCTGAGATCACGAAGATCGCGACAGGCTGCAGGTTCGACGACTGCTCACACCGCAAGGAAGACGGCTGCGTCGTAAGAGATGCGCTGGCCGAAGGTCTCATAGACAGGGGCCGTTATGAGAGATATTCAAGCTTCTATACGGAGCTCTACGATAATAGGAATAACTACAGGCACAGGAGAAAGCAATGAACGATATCGGAATAGCACCATCCATTCTCGCGGCTGATTTCGGCTACCTCATGAGGGATATAAAGGCGGTCGAGAGCGCGGATTACCTTCACATCGATGTCATGGACGGTCATTACGTAAACAATATCTCATTCGGCATTCCGGTCATACAGTCCATCCGTAAGTATACGGACATGAAGTTCTTCACTCATCTCATGATCACCAACCCGGAAAAGTACATAAAGGTGTTTGCGGAATCAGGTTCCGACAACATCACTTTCCACGTTGAGTGCACTGATGAGCCTTTTAAGCTTATCGATGAGATAAAGGCACTGGGCAAGAGCGCCGGCATAGCCATCCATCCCGACACCCCGATCGAGGAAGTTTTCCCCTTCATCGGAAAGGTCGACATCATACTGGTCATGACAGTTTATCCCGGCTTCGGCGGACAGGGTTATCTTGATATCTCGGATGAGAGATTAAGAAAGCTCAGGAAAGCGATCGATGAGCAGGGAAGCAACACGATAATTGCAGTTGACGGCGGAGTCGCCGAAGACAATATCAGACACATCTACGAGGCGGGCGCAAGGCTTTTCGTTGCGGGCAGCAGCGTATTCCATGCGGAAGACCCCGCAAAAGCCATCGAAGAACTGAAAAGATGCGGTACATTGTCGTAACGGGCGGCCCTTTGCCTGAAGAAGCGGCAGAGTACATAAAGCGCATGTCAGCGGAAGAAGATTCCGTCATGATTGCCTGCGACAGCGGAGCGGATATCTTAGCGCGCCATGACATCGTTCCCGACATGCTCGTGGGCGACATGGATTCGATATCAGATGAAGCACTAGGCTTTATGGAATCTCACGGTGTTTTTACAGAGAGATATCCAGTCGAAAAGGAATGGACAGACACGGAGATCGCCATGGGCAAAGCTGACGGCGATGAGATCGTCCTCATATGCCCCGTTGCAGGCAGGATAGATCACGTCACTGCCAATCTCCAGCTCGCCATGAAGTACAGAAAAGACGGCGGGAAGATCACTGTGACTGACGGAAAGACGCTTTGCTGTCCTCTGTCAGGAGAAGATTCCGTTGACATATCATTAACAGGTTTCGATAAGCCTGTAGAGGTCTCGCTCATTCCTTGGAACTTTGATTCCGAAGTCACCGAAGTCACCACAAAAGGTCTTTACTATCCTCTCGAAAATGCCTCGCTCACGGCCGGCACCTCGTTTTCTTTTTCGAACTGTCCCGTTGACGGAGCGGACAGGATCGGCGTTTCGATAAAGTCCGGAATGCTGCTCGTTACCGTTACCGAAGCGGTGTGATCCAACCCCATAAATAAGTTACATATGGCGTCTTTTCGAGGCTCCTGAAAAATAGTCGAAAAAAGGTCTTTCTGCCTATTGCGTGAGACCGAAAAAGCGAATATATTTATACTGCATATGAATGAACGCATCCTTAGGGGTGCGTTTTTTTATGCCTATTTTTTTATACGGAGGAACAGCCTATGATGAATTACGAGAATTTCAAGAAGAGAGTTATGAGGGAGTTCCTGGACTATCTTCCCGAGCGTTATGCCGAATGTGAGCTCGAGATCAGGAAAGTTCCCAAGATGAACGAATGCCTTACCGGCGTAGTGATCAAGCCGAAGAACGCCAAGCACACATACTGCAGCCCGACATTTTATATGGAGCGTATGTACGAGCAGTATAAGGATTGCGGATCTTTCGAGAAGGTGATGGCAAATCAGGCAATATACCTTGAGCAGTCGCTCAAGTTCGTGCCGAATGACATAGCCAAGGTCAGCATCTCCGAGATGCGTGACAGGATAGTTTTCCAGCTCGTCAATACAGAGAAGAACAAGGAGATGATCAAGCTCTGTCCGCACAGGGACATAATGGATCTTTCCGTTGTCTACAGGGTCATAGTAAACATCGACAATGACGGCGTGTCGGGGTATCTTATCACGCACGATCTTGCCGAAGTCGAAGACCTTAACGAGAACCTTCTCTATAATCTCGCGAAAAAGAATACGAAGAAGCTATTCCCGTTAAAGTGCGAGAGGATCGAGAACACGATGTTCCGCATGATGCAGCGCTGCGGCGGAACGGATGAAAAGAATCTGGAGGATGCATTCCCCGAATTCGACAACATCCCCGAAAAGCAGAAGGTCTACATAATCAGCAACAAGTACGAGTTCTTCGGCGCCAACGCCATCCTTTACGGTGACTACATCGGAGAGATAGCGAACAGGATCGGCACGGACTGCTACATCCTTCCTTCATCGGTGCACGATCTCGTGCTGCTGTCGGTGGAGGCATTCGGCGAGAGCTCGAAGCTCTTAGAACTTGTAAAGGAAACAAACGAGGAACACGTGAAACCGTCCGAGAGGCTGTCTGACAGCGTATACATCTACAACCTCATCGACGGTACGATCAACCGTATCTCAGAACCTGTGGAGGAAGCATCATGAAAATACTGAAAAGACCGAAGGCGAGGTTACTCGCCGGATTCATGGCGGCAACGGTTGCGATCTGCACGTTGCCGTTTTTTATTGCTCCGGTAAAGACGGAGGCCGCAGTTATCAGTTCTAATTATCTGGTGTCCGAAGAAGACGTCAGGGCAGAGGGTTATACGACAGAGAAAGCATTCAGGGACAGCATCCTTGCTGCATGCGAGCAGATGGACGGCGTCAAATACCAGTGGGGCGGTTCAGGTTCCAACGGGATCGACTGCGCAGGCTCTGTAAGTCTAGCGTACAGCGCAGCTCTGGGTACCGCGAAGATAACAGGGACATCAGGCTCGTACGGAAATAAGACCGTGTCATATACGGGCGGAGGCAATCCGGACAAATACGGATTCTACTGGCCCGGTTATGCCGGCATCAGGTCAAGTTTTAAGGACGGGATCCTCAAGGAAAAGAATATATCGCCTTCCGAGAATCATTTCTCGTCCTTTGATACCAACGGGACAAAGGGCATACAGAGCGACGAATGGAAGACCATTATAAGCACTTACGATTTCAGGCCGGGGGACATGATCATGTGGTGGAACGACGATAACGACAGCAACAACGCCCAGCATATCACCATTTACGCGGGGATCGAAAACGGTGTCCCCATGCACTGGACTGCAAGTTCTTCTGCCGGTTACTTTTGCAAGAAGGCTTTGGCTGACAGTTCGGCGGAAGCGGGCAAAGGCAGCTTTACGGGTTTCATGGCTCTGCGTTCGACAAGGCTTATAGACGATGCCTATGTCGGTTTCTATCTCGACAAGAGCGATCCGTCGAAGACTGTTTATACGGGATGTATCTTCACGGTCTATCAGGACGGAACACTGAAGCATGAGGCCGGTCAGTTAAGAGACGATGACGGCAACGGCATCTATACGGACTATTACTCGCTGAACAAGTCAACCGGAGCTTACACAAAGGAACTGATCAAGCTCACGAGAAAAGACGATAACGATGTGTATTTCGAAGACAGGTATTTCATAAAGGAAACATCAGGTCCTAAAGGCGCAATCCTTTCTGACGGTACGACCGTAAGTTTTACGGATAAAGACGGCAACGTTCCGGAAGTCTATAACTTCATCGATGACACTATCTACCGCATCGACATGAAGGTCTCCGGTATCGACGGAAATACGGGAAAACTCGAATACGCTGTAAGCGTAAGGAACGGAGATACGCTCTATTCCACGTCTGACGGCAGCTATTCCTATAATCCCGGTTCTGCTGCGATAGTTGTCACCAACATGCCTACTACCGACAGCACATGCGGAAGGGGCAAGGGTGCAGGCCTCTTTACAGATGCCAGCAGCCTGGAGCTCGAAAAGATAACATCTTCGGACGTTGACACGGAATCTACAGTATTCACGCTGACAGAGGGTGATGATCTTGCGGCAGTTTATAAGTGCGCAAGCGGTAAATGGAACTGGTACGACAAAGACGGAAACGTATGGGGCGATGTGTCAACGTTCCCTGTAAAGTACGGAACAGAGTATACGGTCACCGAGAAGTTTTCAAAGTCGGCTCCTTTCAAATGCATTGATGGCAGCACGATCGATTATGAGATCAGGAACGATTCCGGCTGGGAAAAGGTCGACGATACAACTTATAAGTACAGCTTTAAGACAGATGATCTTTCTTCACTTAAGACATATTCCTTCACTTGCGAGAACAATACCGTAAAGGGAAGGATCAAGGTCACGAAGGAAGTTGTTGATGAAGACGACAGCAAGGGCGGTTTTTCTTTCGAACTGTGGAATGAAGATAAGACCAAAGAACTCGCAAAAGGCATCTCGGGCGATGACGGCATCGTTTACTGGGAGACCGGAAGCGGAAAGAACCTGGCATTCTTCGAACTCCCGACAGGCACATACACACTTGTCGAAAAGAATCCCGTCAGGTACTACGGCAACACGGCAAACGAGTATACCTATAAGCTTCCCGAGGGCTTCACCGCTGACGGGGACGGCAACTGGTATAAGAAGGTAACCGTTACGGAAACCACGACAGCAGAGACTGTGACCAACGACAGATGCGAAGGTTCGATAAAGATCACAAAGACGTCCGAGGACGGTCTGGTCGAAGATGTTGAGTTTGATGTTTACTATGGCGGAAAAGCTGATGAACCCAAATGGGAAGGAAAAGCATTTGCAACTGGCAAAACAAACGGAAAAGGAACACTCTGGTTCGATCATCTTCCTTTGGGCTGGTACAGGATCGATGAAAAGGCTTCTCCCGAATACAAGGTGGTCTGGGATGACGGCAAAGAGGGTATATCAAGGACCGTCAGACTGACGGAAAAAGACGATAACGGGACTTTGAGGGTCACGGCGGATAACAGGATCAACATCACACCTTCCATATCCACAGAACTGACCGACAACGGCGGTTCACATGAGATCTGCTGCGGTAAGAACATAGAACTGACGGATAAGGTCCATTTCGAGAACCTGCTGCCGGGTCTCGAGTATGAGATCACGGGAAGTCTCATAGACAGCAGGACCGGAGAGATCATAAAAGATCCTGAAGGCAACGGTTATGAGATGACTCTTGTATTTACTCCCAACGCAAAGAACGGGACTGTTTCAAAAGATTCCAAGGGCAGGGAAGTCGTATGTGGTGATGTAAGCGTAAGCTTTACCGTCGACAGCGTTTATCTCTATGAAAAGGCATACGGGGCAGGTGAAGACTGTCTGTCCGTCGTATGTTTCGAGACACTTAAGTTCAGAGGAAAAGTAATAGCGGAACATAAGGATATTTCCGACAAGGACCAGACGGTAAGCGTCACGGCTTCCATTTCGACGACTGCAACAGATGCAGGGACCGGAACGGGTATCCTTACATTATCCGATACGGTAAACATCAATGACAAGGTGAGCTTCAGGGGACTTGCTCCCGGAGACACATACGTGCTTACCGGAACTCTCATGGACAAGAAGACCGGTGCTCCTTACAAGGATAAGGACGGAAAGACTTATACGAGCGAAGTGACATTTGTCCCAGGTTCATCTCACGGCTATGCTGTCGTTGAGTTTAAGGGCGTAAAGGTGCCTGAAGATGCAGTCGACATCGTTGTTTTCGAGAGCCTGAGACATGAGTCAGGCGAAAAGCCGATCGCTTCGCATGAAGACATCAACGACAAGGACCAGACACTCCACCGTCCTTCTTGCAGGACTGTCGCGACGACGGAAAAAGGAGACAAGTCATTCCTCGTAAATACCGTCGTCACAGTCGTAGACCACGTCTATTACGAAAACCTCGAGACGGGACATAAATACTATGCAAAGGCAGAACTGTATCTAAGCGACGGCACACCCGTTGTCAGTAAGGGACTTAACGTTGTGTCCATCAGCGAATTCGAACCTCAGGAAGGATCAGGAACGGTCGACGTGACAATGAAGTTCGATACGTCTGGTCTCAAGAGCGGTGACAGGGTAGTCGTCATCGAGAACATCTACGACAAATCGACTGACGAAGAGATCTCTGCGGGTCTTCAGATCGAAGACGTAAAAGTCCTTTCGCACGAAGATCTTAACAACATGGATCAGAGCCTCTCTGTTACCGAGTATCCGATATCCGGTGAGACGGTGAACAAAGCAAAGCTCTGCGGCTTCATTGTATTCACCATATCCACGGGAGCGATAATCGCACTCGCAGTTGAGAAAAAGAGAAAGAAGATCAGAGAATTATATGGCGAACAGAATTGAATCAGCAGAGATTTATACGGTGAACAGAATTGAATCAGCAGAGATTTATACGGCGAACAGAAGTGAATTAAAGATAGTGTATGGCGCCGAAAGGAATAAGTAAAAGGATATACGTTAATGAATAACCGTCTAAAAGGAACAATCATCGCATTTCTTTCCATTGCCGCCGTCCTGGGATTATCTGCCGGGCTTGAAGAATATGCAAGATCTTATGTGAGAGAAAAAGTAAAGAAGGACATGCTCGTAAGATCTCAGGAAATTAATGCCATATACGAAGTGCCGTCAGGAGATTTCCTTGCGGTATCAGGAGAAAACGAAGAAGATGCCGTGCCCGATCTGGATTTCCTTTCAGGCTGGGCCGGCATTGCGAAATACGTCACGGGCACAGGTTCGGAGGAATACGAAACGCTCCACCTCGCAGGTGTCATCTCCATCCCCGCTCTCGATACGGAGGAACCGATATGGCTCGAAAACACTTACGTGGCAATGAGATACGGTGTCATCCTGATGGAAGACAGTTCAGGTCTTGAAGAAGAAGGGAACAGCATAATAGTGGGTCACAGGAATATCATGACTAAAACTGTCTTTTACAACCTGACCGATATAGAAGATGACGATGAGGTTTTTATCACCACCCCTGACGGCGTCAGACATGAATATAGGGTGAACGGCAGATACTACTGTTCACCCTATGATCTTCAGTCTTATGTCGGCAGTACCGGATCCAAGCAGATCACTCTCGTGACTTGTGCCAGGGAATACGGAAACACATGGCGCTTTATCGTTACTTTGGTTCCGGTCTGACTATGTTTCGGCACTGCGGGTCCCGTGCTTAGTGAGTAACTCCTGATGTTATCAGAGTTAGGATCACTCGTTCGGCGGGTCACGCCAGAGGTTATCAGAGTTCGGCTCTGTGGCTCAAACCTAGTTCTTCGGCAATTGCGAAGAATGCCTTTCTGGAGTTCCTGATGGATGTCTCCGAAACGCAGAAAGCAAGACGGCAGTAACCGGGACGTGCGAAGCTAGAACCCTTAACGAGAAGGAGATTGTGCTTTGCGCAGATGGAAGAGAACTCACCGTCATCAAGTCCCTTGGGAGTATTCATGAAGATGTAGAGTGCGCCGTTAGGCTTAACTGCATCAAATCCCGCGTCGATTATGTTGGAATAGAGCAGGTTCCTTCTGTTCTCGTAGTTTGCAACGTCTACCTTTGCATAGATGGATTTCTCGATGACCTTCTGCCAGATCGCAGGCGCGTTTACGCTGCCGAGAGTTCTGTTGGACAGTACGATCGCACCTGTAAGATCGGCGAAATCAGCGCACTTGGGAGATACAAGCGTATAACCGATTCTCTCTCCGGGAAGTGACAGCGATTTGCTCCATGAGAAACAAATGATGAGGTTGTCGATATACTTGAGCGCGCAGGGAACGGAAGCTCCGTCGTATGCCAGGTCGATGTAAGGCTCGTCGCTGATTACATAGATGGTGTGATCCTGCTTCTTGAGCATATCGTTGAGCTCGATGAGGAGTTCTGCCGGATATACCACGCCGGAAGGATTGTTGGGCGAGTTTACGATGATGGCCTTTGTCCTGGCTGTGATAGCCTTTTCGATGTCAGCGATAATGGGCATGAACTTATCGTCTGTCTGAACGATGACGACCTTGCCGCCGTGGTTTGCAACATAGCCGTTGTATTCCATAAAGTAGGGCGCAAGGAGGATCACCTCATCCTCGGGATCAAGGATCGAGTGGAGTACATCGTTCATCGCGGATGCCGCGCCGACAGTCATGCAGACTGCGTCGGGACCGATCTCCATACCAGCTTCCTTGCCGCGCTTTTCTGCAACGATGGTCCTTGTGGAAGGATATCCTGCATTGGGCATATATCCGTGCATGCCGGGAGTTGGATTATCTGCAAGCTCCTTAAGAGCGTCGAAGACTTCCTTCGGAGGTTCCAGGTCGGGATTGCCGATGGAAAAATCATAGACGTTGTCAGCACCGTAGATAGACTTAAGCCTTCCGCCTTCTTCAAACATCTTGCGGATCTCGGAGCCGCCCTTAAGCGATTCGATCATTTTCTTGGAAATCATAGCAGTACCTCTTAATAATAAAATATCAGGAACTAATATAGCACAAATGCCAGCCGATTATCACCTGACATATGATGCGAACTGATGAGTGTATCGGAATATGGTGCGTTGCTTCGTTTTAGAAATCCTTCTAAAGGCCAAGATATCGTTTTCTGAGAAAAATCTTCAATAACGATATCAGAAGGAAGGCCAAGATATCGTTTTCTGAGAAAAATCTTCAATAACGATATCAGAAGGAAAGCCAAGATATCGTTTTCTGAGAAAAATCTTCAATAACGATATCAGAAGGAAAGCC